>JAYVRE010000051.1:0-10793 GCA_043776535.1 Methylotenera sp.
GAAATTGTGGCCGAAGGTACGCCTGCGGAAATCCAAGCCAATGCAAAATCGCTCACGGGCCAATATTTAAGCGGCAAAAAGCAGATTGAGTATAAACACGCACGCACCAAAGCTGACCCAGCGCGTTGGCTAAAACTCACCCGCGCGACAGGTAATAACTTGCGCGATGTTTCGGTAGAAATACCTGTTGGGTTGCTCACTTGTATCACTGGCGTTTCTGGCAGTGGTAAATCGACGCTAATTAACGACACACTTTATCGCGTTGTCGCTCAGCATTTATACGGCAGCAGCACAGAACCCGCGCCGTTTGGTGAGGTAAATGGCTTAGAATTTTTCGATAAAGTAGTGGATGTTGACCAAAGCCCGATTGGCCGCACGCCACGTAGTAACCCCGCGACTTACACAGGCCTATTCACACCAATTCGCGATTTATTTGCAGGCGTGCCAGAAAGCCGCGCTCGTGGCTACGGGCCAGGCAGATACTCGTTCAACGTAAAAGGCGGCCGCTGCGAAGCCTGCCAAGGCGACGGTGTGATTCGCGTAGAAATGCACTTTCTACCCGATGTTTACGTGCCGTGCGACGTGTGCAAAGGCCAGCGCTATAACCGCGAGACACTTGAAATTAATTTTAAAGGCAAAAATATCCGCGAAGTGCTAGAAATGACGGTAGAACAAGCGCATACATTTTTCAGTGCGCAACCTGTCATATCGCGCAAACTCAAAACTTTGCTAGACGTGGGTTTGGGCTACATCACACTCGGCCAATCTGCCACCACTTTGAGCGGCGGCGAAGCGCAACGGGTAAAATTATCACTAGAATTAAGCAAACGCGATACAGGCCGCACGCTATACATTTTGGATGAACCTACCACTGGCCTACACTTTGCCGACATTCAATTATTGCTAGACGTGATTCACCGCCTGCGCGACGCTGGCAACACCATCGTGATTATTGAGCACAACTTAGACGTGATTAAAACCGCAGATTGGCTGATTGACATGGGTCCAGAAGGTGGCGATGGCGGCGGTTTGATCATAGCCGTAGGCACGCCAGAGCAAGTGGCCGAGAGTAAAAATAGTTATACTGGAAAATACTTGAAAGCGATGTTGTAAAAAATTGGCACTTATAAACCGTTAAGTATCAATAAAAACGGCTTATTTAACGTTCTTCAAATGCCAAAAATCATTTAAGACAATTAGTTACTAAAACCCAGAAATCAAAAAATCTATTGCCGCGATAATCTCATGGCTATTGGCCGAAGCATCGCCCACAGCTTTGCCTAGTTGCTTGCGCGCGATGGCTGACAGTTGCATTGTTTGCATTAAATAATCTTCACTTGCAACGCTAATCACTGGTGTCAGCCTTGTTATTGCCAACTGTGAGTGCTTACTAACTAACATGAGCGGCGCAACCACACAAGTGGCTAATTCGCTGAGTAAATTGCTTTGTAGCTCTAGCAAGTAAGGATAAAGCTGTTTGGTTTGTGCGTTTGCATTGGCGTAAATGGTAAATTGCGCCATGATTAAAACGCGCGCACATCATCGCCAAACACGCCGTTTTGCTCAATATGTTGATTATACGAATTGATTGCCGTTTTGTTTTCTGTAGCCCAAGTTTCTGCCTGCATCTGTTTAAGTTTTGCAATTAAGGCTTGCTCTAAGGTGCTGGATAAATTGATATTTAACGCCTTGGCTTGTTGCAACAGGGCGGTATTAACGCTCACATTAGTAGCTTTTTTGCTTGCGGTGGTTTGTAGCATGTTGATTAATCCTACGTAGTTAATGCGCATATAGTATGCGCATTTTTAATGATTTTCAATCGAAACTTAGGGCAGCTCTGCAAAGCGCATTCTAGCTTGAATAGTGGCAGTACGGCGATTCAAATAACGCGTCGATTTATGTGCATCGTAAAAGCGTGGATTGGGGATTATGGCAGCGAGTTTTGCGGCTTGCTGTATCGATAAACTGCCTGCGCTAGTTTTAAAATAGTGCCTTGCCGCGGCTTCTGCGCCAAATATACCGTTGCCCCATTCGATGACATTTAAATAAATTTCTAGAATGCGGCGTTTGGAGAGCATTTTTTCTAACATTAGCGTAATTACCGCTTCTTCCGCCTTGCGCCAAGGAGTACGGCTGGCAGATAAAAATAAGTTTTTGGCGAGCTGCTGACTAATTGTAGAGCCGCCACCAACGATTTTGCCTTTTTTCAGGTTTTTCTCGTAAGCTTTTTCGATACCTTCCCAATCAAAGCCTTCGTGATTTTTAAATTTGGCATCTTCACTAGCAATCACTGCGCGCTTTAAGTGGTTCGATATTTTGTCGTAAGCTACCCATTTATACTTAAGCTCGGCATCTGGCCTGGTTTCTTGGATAATTTCTAACCTATCCTCCATAAACTTGGTGGAAGACGGGTTGAACTTAATCCACCAGCAAATATGCAAAAACACCCACAATTGATACAGAATTAAATAGGTAAAAAATAAGACGAGTAGCCTTTTGAATAGACCACCATAGCTCATAGGCGTTGCGTTTGGCTTGGTGTTAAACAGCCAGCGAATCATTAAAACCCACTTATCTTTTTAACTTCGTTATTCTGAGCGCAGCAAAGAATCCATCGTTTTTTGTAGCCGAATACTGGATTCTTCGCCCAAATAAAACTTGGGCTCAGAATGACGATAGAGAGAATAATTACATCTATATACAATTACATCGCCCTAAGCATGGCTATTACTGGCGCGGTTTGTGGGCGCACGCCTCGCCATAAGTAAAATGCTTCCGCAGCTTGCTCTACCAGCATTCCTAAGCCATCAACTACTTGCGCGCCATTGGCACGTGCTTGCGCCATAAACAGCGTTTCGCGAGCGTACATCATGTCATATGCCAAACAATTTTTAGCAAAAATATTATTGGGGATTGGCAAGGCGGTATCGCTTAAGCCTGTAGAAGTGGCATTGATGACAATATCAAATTGCTGATTTTTTAAATCTTCGAAAGTGCTGGCTGTAACTGAACTTAGCGATTCACTCACCATTTTTTGCGCGTTATCCAGTGTGCGATTGGCAATTGTAATGCTGGCAGGATTAGTATTTAGCAAAGGCAAGAATACGCCCTGCGCTGCGCCACCTGCACCAAGAAGCAATATGCGCGCGCCTTGCAGGCCTGCTCCTAAATTATGCTGAATATCATTTACCAAGCCGATACCATCAGTATTATCACCAAAGATTTGATTTGCGCTAAACGTAAGCGTATTGACCGCGCCTGCCGCTTGTGCGCGTTCAGTTAAATTGTCGCATAACGCAAACGCCTCAAACTTAAACGGAACTGTGACATTCGCCCCTTTGTAGCCTTGTGCAATTAAATCTTGAACTACATTTACAAAACCATCTAGTGGTGCCAATACTGCTTCATAGGTCATGTCTTGATTAGTTTGTTTTGCAAACGCAGCGTGAATTTGTGGCGATTTGCTGTGCGCAATGGGGTTACCAATGACGGCATACTTATCTGTCACTGTTTAGTTACTCCAAGGCAAGCCAGCTTTTTTCCAGCCATTAATCAAGGTGCGTTGCTTTTGCGCATTGGCTTCGCCTTCAAACCCTTCAAGCATGTTATAAGCGGTGTAGCCCAACTCCTTAGCCACCACGGCACATTGTGACTGCGGCCACCAGTGCGGCACATGAATACAATGGCTTGGCCTTTATCCACTTGTGCTTGTAACTGTGAAGCAAAATCGGCATTCGCTACCATGCCAGGGTAAAACGCCCATTCCACGTGATTGGCATCTGGTACGCGGCCTACCAGCTCAAGCTCGGCACGACTGCGCACATCAACCAACACCACGGTACCTTGTTGCAGCAGATCAAAAGCCTCTTGTGGCGTTAGCTCGCCTTGGTATGGCAAGCCCTTTGCAGCGGCACGTTGTGCAGCTATGCCTAAAATATCTTTTAACATGGTCATCACAAACTCCTAGTTACACTAATTACTACAAATTATAGCGCGAAAACATTCCTTAAGACGAAATCCTAAGTTTTACACTAAACTAGATTTGCACTAAATAGGTGCATTTTTAGACTTTATGCACTTAATTAGAACGCTCTATTTTATAACTATTTTCTAAGTGAATGACTAAAAACCAGTTTTTCCTATTTTTTGCTGGCATAGTTCCTGCTAAAATACTGTGCTAAAGTTTTTAGTTGTAATTTTGTTTAATAATTGTTTTGTCTATCGTCTAGGAGATTCTGAATGTCAGTGGCTAAAGTAATGAAAATGGTAAAAGATAACGACATTAAATTTGTCGATTTTCGTTTTACCGATACGCGCGGTAAAGAACAGCATGTAACTGTGCCTGTATCACACTTTGATGAAGCTAAATTTACCGAAGGCCACGCCTTCGACGGCTCCTCAATCGCTGGCTGGAAAGGCATTCAAGCCTCAGACATGCAATTGATGCCAGACCCAACAACGGCGAATATCGACCCATTTATGGACGAGCCAACCTTAATTTTAACTTGCGATGTGGTTGACCCAACCGATGGTAAAGGTTACGAGCGTGACCCACGCAGCTTGGCAAAACGTGCTGAAGCGTATTTAAAATCAACAGGTTTAGGCGATACGGCTTATTTTGGCCCAGAGCCAGAATTCTTTATTTTTGATAGCGTGCAATGGAACGTAGGCATGGGCGGCTGCAACGTACAAATTAACTCCGAAGAAGCAGCTTGGTCTTCTGGCGAAAAGTTTGAAGGCGGCAACACAGGTCATCGTCCAGGCGTTAAAGGCGGCTATTTCCCAGTGCCACCAGTCGATTCATTGCAAGATATTCGCTCTGCTATGTGTATGACGCTAGAAGAAATGGGCGTTCCAGTAGAAGTACATCACCATGAAGTTGCCACCGCTGGCCAATGTGAAATTGGTACAAAATTCAGCACCTTAGTACAACGCGCTGACTGGACACAAATTTTGAAATACGTGGTGTTAAACACAGCACACGCTTACGGTAAAACGGCGACATTTATGCCAAAACCATTTGCTGGCGATAACGGCAGCGGTATGCACGTGCACCAATCTGTGTGGAAAGATGGCAAAAACTTATTCGCAGGCAATGGCTATGCGGGTTTAAGCGATTTTGCGTTGTATTACATTGGCGGCATTATTAAACATGCGCGCGCTTTAAACGCCATTACCAACCCTGGCACCAACTCATACAAACGCTTGGTTCCACATTTTGAAGCGCCAGTAAAATTAGCTTATTCTGCTAAAAACCGTTCAGCTTCAATTCGTATTCCATTCGTACACAGTGAAAAATCTCGCCGTGTTGAAGCGCGTTTTCCAGACCCAATTGCTAACCCCTACTTGGCTTTTTCAGCCTTGCTAATGGCGGGTTTAGATGGTGTTCAAAATAAAATTCACCCAGGTGAGCCAGCCACAAAAGATTTGTACCATCTTTCACCAGAAGAAGATGCGCAAATCCCAACTGTGTGTTCTTCATTAGATCAAGCGCTTGAGTATTTAGATAAAGACCGCGAGTTTCTAACCCGTGGTGGCGTGTTTACTGATGATTGGATTGACGCTTACATCGCACTGAAAATGGAAGAAGTAAACAAACTTCGCATGACACCGCATCCAGTTGAGTTTGGTTTGTACTATAGCTGTTAATCGAAAAATGCACTAAAAAAGGGCAGCCTAGGCTGTGCCATTTATAGAAAGGCAGCTTAGGCTGCCTTTTTTTCATTTTGGTCATCGCATTACTGTTGCATGGTTCGCACTAATATTATTTCTAATTGCCACAGTCAACCATAATAACTAATACTTCGTTGCTAACAACAAGACTCTCATCTAAACTATTGGTATGACTCATAAAATTGTAAAAACTAGACAAATCACATTGATAAGCGTTCTATTATCAGCTTTAATGCTGCCGCTTTTAGCGCAAGCCGAAATCTACAAAACTGTAGATGCCAATGGCAATGTGACCTATTCTAATGTCAAAATAAAAGGCGCAAAGAAACTCGATTTAGAGCCAGCAGACACTAGCTTTGGTAATGACACCAGCGGTGAAGCTAAGCGCGCACCGCGAACCCGAACAGCAACACCAGCAAGCTTTCCCAAGGTAGATGCAGACACGCAAAATCAGCGCGATGGTAAGCGTAAAGAGATATTAAAATCCGAACTTGACGGCGAAAAACAAGCGCTTGATGAGGCTAAAAAAGCTTATGCCGAGGGCGAATCTAAACCTGAAGTATTTAAAACCAAGGATGGTAAAACCTTACGCAACGTGCCAAAGTTTGAAGAAAAAATGAAAAACTTACAAGCCGAAGTCGATGCACATCAACGTAATATTGAGTTACTCACCAAAGAAATTAACGCTATTAATTAGTTTTTTCGGTTCAGTTTTAAGCATACGCCAAATCTGGCTTAGCTTTTGCTTAACCACTTAGTATACAAAACAAGCAACCGCTCAATTGCTATACAATACATATACTATTTAAGCTTAGGCCATGCTACAAAATATTCACTCAGGTTTTGCTGGTTTAGAGCATCTCTCTACGGCGGTGATTCTGCTCAATCAATCACACAGAGTAGTCTATGCTAACCCTAGTGCGGAGATTTTATTCGCGCTAAGCGCTACGCAAATTCGTCATAACCATATTTCAGAGGTGTTTTTACATTGCGAAATATTGCAAATGGCCATTGATAACGCGGTTAAAAACGATAGCCCGTATCGCGAGCACGAATTTGCCATCACCACCGTGCGTCAACAATCATTTGCTGTCACTTGCACGGTAACGCCCGTGGAAATTGGTGATGCGACTCTTTTATTAGAGTTTCAACAGATGGATCAGCAATTACGCATTGCGCGTGAAGAGCGCATGCTAATTCAGCAGCAGGCTAATTCCGAGTTACTCAGAAATCTCGCGCATGAAATTCGCAACCCTTTGGGTGGTTTGCGCGGCGCGGCACAATTGCTAGAACACGAGCTACCAAACCCCAGCTTGCGCGAGTACACACAAGTGATTATTAAAGAAGCAGATAGGCTGCAAAGCTTGATGGATAGGTTATTAATGCCGCATCGTGTGCCAAAATACGAGCCAACAAATATCCACGAAGTGCTAGAACGTGTGAGAAGCTTGCTGCTGGCAGAATCGCCCAACAATATCAAAGTACGGCGCGATTACGATACCAGCTTGCCAGAACTAATAGGCGACCGCGAAAAGTTGATACAAACCGTGCTCAACATCGCTCGCAACGCTGTGCAAGCCATACAGGCTAGTGCTACACCTAATGCCGAAGTTGTGCTTAGAACCCGCGCAGAACGTCAAGTTACACTGGCCAAAAAGCGCTATCGCGTGGCCATTAAATTGCAAATTATTGATAACGGGCCAGGCATACCAGCAGATATTCGCGATAAGATTTTTTATCCGCTCGTTTCTGGTCGCGAGGGTGGCAGCGGCTTGGGGCTTGCCTTGGCGCAAACTTTTGTGACGCAACATCACGGCATGATTGATTGTGAAAGCGCGCCTGGCAACACTATCTTTACCATTTTGCTGCCTGTCGAGAGCACGGTCATGAAACATGCCAATATTCAACAATAATGGTAGGAGCGATTTTTCACGTACGAATAATCTGCTTGGTAGGAGCGATTTTTAAATCGCGAAGCTTTGTGAAGGTTTGTGAAAATTGGCTACGTTGCTGTTCGCGATCTGAAGATCGCTCCTACATAAGATGTTAGATTTTAGAACTTGATGAGAAAACCATGAAACCAATTTGGATTTTAGACGACGATAAATCAATCCGCTGGGTGTTTGAAAAAGCCTTAGCGCGCACCGATTTAGCATTTAAAACCTTTTCAAACGTGGCCGAGGCATTAAATGCCTTAAACCACGAGCAGCCGCAAGTAATTGTGAGCGACATCCGTATGCCTGGCGGCTCTGGGCTTGATTTTTTGGCCGAAGTGAAACAAAAATATCCTGATATTCCTGTCATTATCATGACGGCGTATTCTGATTTAGAAAGCGCGGTGGCGGCTTTTCAGGGCGGTGCATTTGAGTACTTAGCCAAGCCTTTCGACGTTGACCAAGCCATTGACGTGATTAAGCGCGCGGTAGAAGAAAGCCAGCGCCAAGCGGTGGATAATGTGGTGCTAGAAGAAACGCCCGAAATCATCGGCCAAGCGCCTGCAATGCAAGAAGTTTTTCGTGCCATTGGCCGCCTTAGCCGTTCGCACGCTACGGTGCTTATTAATGGAGAATCGGGTAGCGGTAAGGAGTTAGTCGCCAGCGCCCTACATAAACACAGCCCAAGGGCTTTACAGCCCTTTATAGCCATCAATACAGCAGCTATTCCAAAAGATTTATTAGAATCTGAATTATTTGGCCATGAACGCGGTGCATTTACGGGTGCAGCCGCCGCGCGCCGTGGGCGTTTTGAACAAGCCGATAACGGAACGTTATTCCTCGACGAAATTGGTGACATGCCCGCCGATTTGCAAACACGCTTGTTGCGGGTATTATCTGATGGCCAGTTTTACCGCGTGGGTGGTCACCAGCCGCTTAAAGTCAATGTGCGGGTAATCGCCGCCACCCATCAAGATTTAGAAGAGCGCGTGAAGCTCGGGTTGTTTAGAGAAGATTTATTTCACCGCTTAAATGTGATTAGATTACGGCTTCCACCTTTAAGAGAGCGCCGCGAAGATATTCCGCATTTAACCAAACACTTTCTTGCCCAATCAGCAATTCAGCTTGGTGTAGAGCCAAAACAGCTTTCAGCCAATGCTTTAAAATATTTAACCACCGTTAATTGGAGCGGCAATGTGCGTCAGCTAGAAAACGTATGCCATTGGATTACCGTGATGGCGCCAGGACAAAATGTCGATGTGGCTGATTTGCCACCAGAACTTAAAGAAGACACTTCTAAAGCCTCTAGCGCACACTCTTGGCAAGAAGCACTGGCGGCCGAAGTGGCTGATGCACTTAACCGTGGCGAGCAAAACGTACTAGAAATGCGTACAAAAGATTTTGAACGCGTGATGATAGTAAAAGCCTTGCAACATACCAATGGCAGGCGCATAGAAGCTGCTAACCAGCTGGGCATGGGGCGCAATACGCTCACACGGAAAATTCAAGAACTGGGCATAGAAGATTAGGTTTTGTAGGAGCGATTTTTCACGTACGAATAATCTGCTTTAGCAGATATATTCTATGGGGAAGCCAATAGCTGGCTTAAATCGTGAAGCTTTGGTAGGAGCGATTTTTAAATCGCGAAGGTTTGTGAAGCTTTGGTAGGAGCGATTTTTAAATCGCGAAGGTTTGTGAAAGTTGGCTACGTTGCTGTTCGCGATCTAAAGATCGCTCCTACGCGCAATAAATTGCGCTCCTACAAAAACTAGAACTTAATCGCGTTTACTCTGCTTATTGGGAACACGCTTTGCTTTTGTGCATCAATTTTGCTCACAAAAAACACTTGTGCCAGCCTAGCGTCTTTTAGCGTCTTTCCAAAAAATTGATTAGCTGCATGAAAATGTCGCCCTTCGTAAATAATCAGCGTGTTATACACATTATTTACGCGCACAATCTCATCAAACATGCTGTGATAACTGGTATCCATAGCAATTTCGCCCGCTTTAAAGCGCGCATCGTTGTCATCTAATGCTTGCTGATACTTCTTCTCATCAAACGTTTTATTTTTTTTAAATAGTGAAGTACCGCTATTTAATGGCGCATCTGGCGTTAAATACAATACTGCGGCAAATATGGTGTTGTGATCGGTATGAATCACACCTTGAGCATACTCCGCCGAAACACTTTGAAAGCTAGTAGTAATCAACCAGCGCATGTGGTCATTTTCTGCATTATGAAAAACTGAAACAAGCTTGGTACAAATTTTGTCAAAAAGTGTTTTATCGAGATTAGACAAATCTTTGGTTCTGCAGCCAGGGTAAACGTAATCAATGTTAGCGACTTCATGGCAAAATGTATATTTCTGTGCCATAGCGAATTTTCTAATCGCATCAGGATTTTCGTAAAAATTTTCTATTATTGTTACTGGGTATAAATTCATATATTAATGCTATCTTAAAGTTTTTTTGGGCGTACGCTTAGCTTAAGCCGATGATTTTAACGATATACTTCTTTTCGATTACCTATTTTTACCACCAAAATTTTCACTTCTTTGTCTAAAATTTGAGCAATAATTCTGTAGTCACCAACTCTGTATTTCCAAAAGCTACCTAACTCAGATCCCTGTAAAGCTGCACCTAGGGTTCTAGGATTATTGGAGGTAGAAATTCCATTCTCCATAAAATCAATAATTTTTGCTGCGATTGGTTTGTCTAAATTCTTCAGCACTTTTAGGGCTTTATCTTCAACAATTATTTCCCATGCCATTATTCAGTCATACCTAGTTCTTTTTTTACTTCTTCTAAGGTATATGTTTTACTACGTCCAGCTTGAATGTCGGCTAAAACCTGCTCTGCCAAATACAAATCTTCCATATCTTCCAAATACTCCAGAATGGCTTCACGTGCGTAAAACGTTTTGGTGCGTCCAGTGGCTTTGGCTAGGTTTTCTAATCTTGCTTCAATTTCTTCAGGTAATCGAATGGCTAACATATTAATCTCCAATTCTGCTATACGTGTATATCATACGCTGGACTAAATTAATACACAATGACGGCAATAAAAAAACGGCAACCATGGCTAAGGTGGTAGGAGCGATTTTTCACGTACGAATAATCTGCTTTAGCAGATATATTCTACGGGGAAGCCAATAGCTGGCTTAAATCGCGAAGGTTTGGTAGGAGCG
>JAYVRE010000052.1:0-2765 GCA_043776535.1 Methylotenera sp.
GCTGCAACTACAACGGTGTAATCGTGGTAAAACTTATTTTGCTTTTGTAGTATCAAATTATGCATGGCGTGGCAGGCTGCCACGGTGGGTAAAAACCAAAAAGTGTGCGACAACACATTGAGTAAACGCACATCTGAAAACGGCATCGGTGGTTTCTCAGCACCAAGCTTTAAGTTATCTATAGTGGTTTCAGCTAATTGACCACGTATTAAATCTAGCCATTTTTGTACTTCATTTTCATATTTGAATGTTGCCAATACGCCATCATGGTTTGCCTTAAAAAATTCATTTAAATCAAATTCGTTATACTCACCTTTTCTGGCGACTTCACGTATTGCGTCTGGCAGTTGATAAGTGAGCATCACCATGCGCGGCAAGGCAGCATATGGGTTGGGCATGTCTTTATGTTGAGTTTTCCAAGATTCTTTAGCACGCTGCTCGTCAGAATATGTCCAGTTATAAATCTGCTCTTCAATAAATTCGCCTGACTGTATGGCTCTAAATGGTGTGCCAGATAAATATAAATAAGCATTAGTCGTAATCGGCATATTGGCTTCATCAAAGTAATCCATGCCTACGCCCTCGTTAAAGGCTACTTCTTTTTTATCTTCTGCATCAAATAATTCTTTAGCCGTTTCACGCCAAGCACCATAGTGGTATTCGTCAAATATCACGCAATCCCAATTGGTGGTATGCACCCACTCATTTTTAGCTTTTATGCCACCTACCGCGTTTTTACCTAAATAATCTTGAAAAGAACCAAAGCACACAATCGGCTTATCTTTGTTGGCTTGCTCAAATTGCAACATATCACGCGCTATAAATTGCCAACCAGCAAAATCTATATGATTTTCTAAATCGTCAGCCCATGCGCTTTGTACTGCAGGCTTAAAAGTTAAGATTAGTATCTTGCGCCATCGCATTTTTTTAGCGAGTTGGTAGGCTGCAAAAGTTTTACCAAAACGCATTTTAGCGTTCCACAAAAAATGTGGTGTTTTGTTGGCATTTTCTGCTTTAAAACTATTAAAGTAGTGAATCGCTTTATCAACTGCTGCTTGTTGCTCTGGGCGCAAGCCAAAGTTTAGTGTGCGATTATTTTCATGCCGCTTGCCCGTTTTTACTTCAATAATCGCGGCTTTAACCGCGTTTAAATCACACACAAACCATTCACCATTTTTACGTGCAATATTTTTTCGAGTAAGTACGTTATGCACATCATGATCGGTAAAAAAGCTGCCATCTTCACGCATGGCTATTTCATCTAACAATATGGTGTAAGACTGGTTAGGTAAATTAACAGGATATTGCGCAGCCACTCGCTCAGCTGCGTTTTTTGTGGTGTAGCCCACTTTTAAGCAACCCTCAAAGCGCGTGTCGGCATAAGCGTAAATAGCAGGCTGGTTAAGTTTTGGAAATAGTGTTTGGCTCATCGTGTTAACTTAGTGGGTTAATGTAGGCGCTACGTTGGCGCTTTAAGCCGTAAAATATCTTGCTCTATCTCTTTTAAACTTTGCTCTTTTTCTATAACTTTTTGCATTATTTGGTATTTTTCAAGCTCACTATTCGATTTTTCTACTGCCATTTGGTGGCTAATTTTACCTGCATGGGTGAGTAATTCACGGCCGTTTAATTGCAAAATACTATCTAACCGTGCCGCCCAATCTTTCATGGTCATGGGGGTTTGTTGTTGTGCCATGGTTTCAGCAAAGGCTAAATATTGCTCAACCAGCAAACCTAAAAGTTTTATTTCATCTTCTTTAAGGTAATTTTTAGCAATACTAATATCTGCCTTGTTAATCTTGAGGCTTTTTTTATCTAGCGACAACATGCCCAGCAATGGCAAGCTAGCATCTACCCTGCGGTAAACCAACTCAGCGGCGGTTTGTTGGGATATCGCCCACAGAAGCTTATTTTGTACCAGTTTAAAAAAGTTAATGGTTTCAGTATCTTGGGCGTTGTAATCAATACTGGTGGTGTAAATATCTTTAATTTTTTGATAAAAAAACTTTTCTGAAATGCGTATTTCACGAATGCGCGTTTGCAGCTCATCAAAATACTGCATAGAATTGCCCGATTTGAATCGTGTGTCGTTTAGCGCAAAGCCTTTAACAATATATTCTTTAAGCCTCCCAGTTGCCCATATTCTAAATTGCGTACCCTGCAACGACTTTACGCGATAACCAACTGAAATAACCACATCAAGGTTATACGCTTTAACAGGGGATTCTTGTGTTTTACCAGCAATAGCGCCATGTGCAGTGGTTATTCGGAAATTCCGAACAACCACAGACTCATCTAACTCACCCTCAGCAAATACATTGCTAATATGCTCACTAATAGTGGATTTTGCCTTGCCAAATAGCACCTCCATTTGCGCTTGGGTGAGCCAAACCGTGTCGTCCATCAACTGTACATCTAGGGCTATATTACCCTCAGCATTTTGGTAAATTAGTATTTCGCCTGATGAGTTAGGCGCACTCATGCTGTATTACTCACTAATTCCATGGGGCGTATCATGGATTCAATAAAAGCAATTTCATTATTGGTTAAGCCATATTTAGCGTAGAGTTTTTCGTCTGTCCAGCTTTCAGTGAATTTTTGGATTGGTATATAAGCAAAGCGTTCTCTTGTAATGTCTTGCGAAAAAGACAGCAAAGAAGCTAAGAATCTATAAAATTTAGTTCTAGCGTAACTTAAGCAATTTTCTGCTTGAATTTTTGTCTTACAAGTACCTAGCAGAATGTACGACTCAGTACAGACTTGAT
>JAYVRE010000053.1:0-2763 GCA_043776535.1 Methylotenera sp.
TTTTGAATATTATTCTTGGCTAAGTTTTTAGCCGCTTGCGCGCTCAAGTCTGCTTCAATTTCTATTGAAATCACATGCTTAGCAAGGCTTGCCAGCAGCGCAGCAAAATAGCCGCTGCCTGTGCCAATGTGTAGTGCGCTATGGGTTTTTTGCACTTTTAACGCTTGCAAAATGCGGCCTTCCAGCTTGGGGCTGAGCATGGTTTGTCCTGCATTTACGTTGGGGCCAATTGGAATTTCAATATCTGCAAAGGCTAGTCCAAGATATTCTTCTGGCACAAAATTTTCGCGCGGCACATCGTTTAACAGCTGCAACACGGTGGGGTCCAACACTTCCCAAGTGCGAATTTGCTGTTCAATCATGTTGAAGCGCGCGGCTTCGCGAGGCATGTTAAAACGCGCTGTTTCATGCAGCAGGTTATTTTGTGCTGTTTCTATCATGTTAAAACTCTCAATTATTTAATCTCATTATAACTCAAGTGGCTATGTCGCATTTTATGTCGCATTCATTAGGCCGCTGGTGGTACTTTTATCCTAAACCAAGCCGCGTATAAAGCGGGTAAAAATAGCACGGTTAGCAAAGTCGCCACCGCTAATCCACCCATAATCGCGACCGCCATTGGCCCAAAAAACACACTTCTAGTCAATGGTATCATGGCAAAAATTGCGGCAGCCGCAGTTAAAACAATCGGCCTAAAACGTCGAATGGTCGATTCGACAATGGCCTGCCAAGGTGCTAGGCCAGAAGCTGTATCTTGATCAATCTGATCGACCAAAATCACTGAGTTACGCATAATCATGCCCGATAAAGCAATCGTACCCAGCATCGCCACAAAGCCAAACGGCTTATCAAACACCAATAACGCAATTGTGACCCCGATTAAACCCAAAGGTGCAGTGAGCAGCACCAAAAACACACGCGAAAAGCTTTGCAGTTGTAGCATCAGTAAAGTGAGTACTACCACCAAAAACAGTGGCGCACCTTTTGCAACCGAAGCGCCGCCTTTGGCTGACTCCTCGACCGCGCCACCTGTTTCAATGCTAATGCCGAGTGGTAAATTGGCTTTAATTTCAGCCAGTTTTTCTTCAATTTGTGCCGAAACCACTGGCGCTTGCATATTGCCACGCAAGTGTGCACGCACCGTAAGCGAAGGCACGCGATTACGCCGCCAAATTACGCCTTCTTCAAACTCTGAAGTGATAGTCGCTAATTGCGAAAGCGGAACACTAGAATTATTTGCAGTACCATTTTGCGTGTTAATCATCAAATTTGGCAGGCGCGATAACTTAGTGCGCTCAACTTCTGTGCCGCGCACAACCAAATCTATGCGTTCATTGCCTTCTCTAAATTCGCTAATATACAGCTCGCTCATCGCACCGTTCAGTATGTTGGCGATGTCCACAGAGCTTACGCCCAGCAAGCGCGCTTTGGATTGATCGATGCTCACTTTCATGACTTTGCTCGGCTCTTCCCAGCTTAATTGCACGTTGGCTAAATTAGGGTTGCTGCGCATGATGTTGGCGATTTTTTGCGCAATTTCGCGGATTTTTGGAATATCGTTGCCATCCACGCGAAATTGCACAGGGAAGCCCACTGGCGGACCATTTTCTAAGCGCAATACTGAAGCGCGCAAGCTAGGAAAATCATTCTCAAACAAGCTAAGCAGGTCACTGCGTAAGGCCTCACGCGCCTTTAAATCTTTACTCAAAATCACAAATTGCGCAAAGCCTCTATGCGCGAGTTGAATGTCTAAAGGCAAGTAATAGCGCGGGCTACCATTGCCAATATAAGCCACAAAATTATCAATGCCCGCATGTTGCTTATTCCAATTGTTCAGCCAAGTTTCAAGCTTTTTTACTTCGTCATTGGTGGCGTGGTACGAAGCACCTTCGGTTAGCCGTAAATCTACCATCAGTTCAAGCCGCGTAGAATCTGGAAAAAACTGCTGTTGCACCTTACCAAAACCAATAATCGACAACACAAACATCAGCAAAGTAATCACAATGACAGTTTTGCGATAACGCACACAAGCCGTCACTAGCTTGCGAAATGCGCTGTAAAACTTGGTGTTGTAAATATCATGATGATGATTGTTATCTTGTTTATCCATATCGCCATTAGTTAAGCTCAGCTTGGCTTTCAGCCATAACTTGATTTTGGATGGCTTGGGCGCGTGAGCATAATCTGGCAGCAAATGGTAACCCAAGTAAGGCACAAAAATCACCGCCGCAAACCATGAAATAATCAAAGCAATCGCCGAAACTTGAAAAATGGAACGCGTATACTCGCCTGTGGATGAGGCCGCTGTAGCAATCGGCAAAAAGCCTGCGACGGTTACTAGCGTGCCTGTCAGCATCGGCATAGCGGTGGAGCTATAGGCGAACGAGGCCGCTTTCACTCTATCCCAGCCTTGTTCCATTTTGGATGACATCATTTCCACCGCAATAATCGCGTCGTCCACCAAAAGCCCCAGCGCCAGTATTAGCGCGCCTAGCGATATTTTATGTAAGCCAATATCAAGCCAACTCATCCCCAAAAATGTAGCTGCTAACACAATTGGGATAGTAATCGCCACCACAATACCCGTGCGCCAACCCAGCGAGAGCAGGCTTACGCTAAGTACAATCACCAACGCCTCTGCCAGCGATTTCACAAAATCATTGACCGAATTTGCTACAATTTTTGGCTGCGATGTCACCGTTTCAAAACTTAATCCCACAGGTAAACTTTGCTGTATTCTAGCGATTTTTTTATCCAGCGCAT
>JAYVRE010000054.1:0-2751 GCA_043776535.1 Methylotenera sp.
GATATTGGCTTCTACTACTAGGCAACCCAAACTAAGACCGCTAATGAGTCTGTTACGTCTTGGAAAATTTTGTGCTTTGGAGGGCGTGCCGAGGGGAAACTCTGAAATAATTAGGCCGCGTTCGGCGATTTTATGGGCTAAATCGCGATGGCGAGCCGGGTAAACAATATCTAAACCAGTGCCTACTACGGCAATGGTGGCTCCATTAGCTTGCCCACTTGCTTTGAGTGCGCCGCGATGGGCTGCGCCATCAATACCAAGTGCCATGCCGCTCACCACGCATAGGCCGTGATTACACAAACTCATTGCGAAATCTTCTGCGTTCTTCTCGCCCTGTGGTGTGGCGCTACGGCTGCCCACCATAGCGATAGAAGGGTGATTGAGCCAATGCAAATTGCCTATGGCATATAGCACAACAGGTGGATTACTAATTTCCAGGAGTTTTTTTGGGTAAGTGCTGTCTGCGAGTGTGACAATGTGTGCATTATCTTTTTTTAACCAATCCAGCGTGGGTGTAATCGCCTCAATATTCACACCTTGGTTGATTTTTCGGGCAATTTCATCATCAACAATTTCACGCAATTGGTTAAGGCTGGCGCTAAAAATAGCATCTGGCGAACCAAATTTTGCTAATAACTGGCAAATACCTGAATTGCCTAAACCAGGCATTGAGCTGAGTGCAAGCCACAGCTTTAAATCGTTTAGCGTATTTTCAGAACCTTGCGCTTCATAACTTTGCTCATCGTCTGCAGGCGCCATTATTACGGCGTTTGCACTGCATCAAGCGTATGGACAGACTCTGTTGCGTTCATAATCAAAGCGTAAGAAACGCGATCAAAAGTTCTAAAAATCATTAATAAACCCACGCGTTCATCAGGTAATTTTACTTCTCCAGGCGCTAAAGCCACTTGATTTTTCTGCTCCGTAACCACTTCTTTAGATTTGGGCGCTTGGTATTCTGGATCTTTAATGACGCGGCCATAACGATTAATGGCGAGTACATGACCTTCTTCTAAGCCATCATTTTTACCACGATTAATGGAAACTACTGTATTGGGTCCACCTTCGGCCACGCCGCCGTAAATGCGCATAATACGACCATTGATTTGCTTCTCTGGCGCATGTGGCACAAAACTACTTTGAAAGGCATCGGGCGAAATTACCAAACGGTCTTTAGTGAAAATCTCTTCTTTAGCGCTCACAATCTCACCCGTGGCAGGTGTGCCGTAGCGCGTGATATCTGCGTCACCTAAATAGATCGCTTCTGTGCCCAACACTTCTTTAGTGTCAGGATCGGTTAATTGCTCACCTGCGCGATAAATATTCCAATGGTTGCCTTGGCCTTCATTAATACCATTCACATAAATGCGGTTACCAGGGCTTAAAATCACACGGTTATCTGGGCCAGCAATAATGCGTGGTGCACTGTCCAGCTTGCCATTTTCAATTAATAATGGCTGGCTTAAAAATGGCGTAATAACACTTGGCGCGATGGTTTGAATGGCTTCTTTTGCAAGCGCCTCTACACGAATGCCAGGTTCTAGCGTGACCGTTTCGTGCAGCAAGCGTAATTGCGGGCTGCCGCTAGTATTGTCTAGCACCACCACGTCGCCAGGGTAAATCAAATGAGGGTTTTTGATTTGCGTGCGGTTCATGCGCCAAACTTTTGGCCACTGCCAGGGGTCTTTTAAGAACTGGCCCGAAATACCCCACAGCGTATCGCCCTTCACCACGGTGTAACGTTCAGGATGATTTTTTTGTAGTCGAATATCTTCTGCATATGCGTTTAAGCTTAAGCAAGCAAGAGCAACCAGCGTTATAATACGTTTATACATGCGTTGACCTCGGTCAAAAATAGCGGCTAAATAGCGGAATTCATCCGCGAAACAGCATTAAATTTATCATGTAATCCATTCAACAATCAAGCTTTTTTGCAAAAAAACACTGAATTATGGCAACTTTAACAATACTTAATTATCCAGATCTGCGTTTGCACACGGTAGCTAAGCCTGTGCAAGAGATTAACGCGGCTATTCGGCGCTTGGTGGACGATATGGCGGAAACCATGTATGCCGCGCCAGGCGTAGGTTTGGCGGCAACACAGGTCAATCAGCATGTTCAATTAATCGTGATTGATACGTCAAAAGAACAAAATGATTTACTGGTTTTAATTAACCCAAAAATTGTTGTAAAAAGTGGTGCGCAAGATTACGAAGAAGGTTGTTTATCAGTGCCAGGGGTGTATGAAAGCGTCACAAGAGCAGAAAAAATCACGGTAGAAGCGCTGGATAAGCAAGGCAAAAAATTCAAATTAAATGCCGAAGGCTTGCTTTCGGTGTGCATTCAACACGAGATGGATCACCTGCTGGGCAAGGTGTTTGTAGAATATTTATCGCCACTTAAACGCAATCGCATTAAAAATAAAATGCTTAAATTAAGCCGTGGAAAGTAATTAGCTTGAACATTATATTTGCTGGCACGCCCGAATTTGCTGTGCCTGCACTGCAAGCTTTAATTGACCAAAGCCATCAGAAAACCAATGGTTTGTTTGAGATTGTACTCGTGCTCACCCAGCCAGATCGTCCCGCTGGGCGCGGTATGAAGCTGCAAGCCAGCCCTGTAAAACAGCTTGCTTTGCAGCACAATTTAAACATATTTCAGCCTGAATCGCTTAAATCCGCAGAAGTACAAGCGCAAATCGCTGCGGTAAATGCAGACGTGATGATCGTCGCGGCTTACGGCTTGATTATC
>JAYVRE010000055.1:0-2749 GCA_043776535.1 Methylotenera sp.
GCTTGCACCTTCCATGCTTAAATCATCGCTAAAAATCACGCCATTAAAGCCTAGTCGCTCACGCAATACTTTTTGCAACCACTTGGGTGAAAAGCCAGCCGGCTTGTCGTCGACTTTCGGATAAATTACGTGCGCAGGCATAATCGCCGCCAAGCCTTCATCAATCATTTGTCTAAATGGCTGCATATCATTTTGTGCAATTTGGTCAAACTCGCGCTCGTCAATCGGAATTGAAACATGCGAATCAGCCACTACAAAGCCATGCCCAGGGAAATGCTTGCCTACTGCCTCCATACCGCCTTTTTTAAGGCCTTGCATCAGGCTAAAAGCCAATTCATTAATCGCTTGCGTGTCTTGATGAAATGCTCTGTCGCCAATCACCAAGCTATCGCCATAATCCATATCTAACACGGGCGTAAAACTAAAATCAACGCCATGCGCACGCAATTCTGCCGCTAAAATCCAGCCAGCTTCAAGCGCTAATTGTTTGGCTTTTTTTCGGTCAATATCCCAAATTTTGCCAAACTCGCGCATGGGTGGAATTTTGGTAAAGCCATCACGAAAACGCTGAACACGACCACCTTCATGGTCTACCGAAATTAATAAAGGTGGCTGACGTACCGCATGAATACTCGCTGTTAAAGTTTTGAGCTGCGCGCAACTTTCAAAATTGCGTGCAAATAAAATCACGCCGCCTACTAGCGGATGTTGCAATCTTTTGATATCGTCGGCCGTTAATTCGGTGTCAACGACATCTAACATGACTGGACCTAATGACATATAAGAAAACCCACCTTATACAAGCAATAATTTAAAAGGCGATGGTATCACTTTGAGAAATAAAATAATTAAAAGAGTGGTAGGAAACAAAGATTTTGTAGGGCGTCAATAGCGTAAGCGTATTGCGCCGAAGGAAAGTTTTTACGGAGTTGTAGTATTCTCTTGCGGCGCAATGCCTTTCAGTTATTGCGCCCTACGCGGGCTGAAGTCAAATTTGCATAAGCAGCTTGAGCCAATAAAGATTGTGTATAAAGTTCTTGAATAGTTGCCATCACCTGTCTCCTGATTATTTATCTGCTTTAAGAAATACTTTTGCTTCCAAATTCAAACCTGAAACTTGCGGACATGAATGCCCAGCCTCGGACAAAGAAAACCCCATTGCTTCCCCGCCTCCTTGCCCGTAAGAAATGAATTCAGCCATTACTTTGTTATCCTTGACTCTCACAATTGAATAATGGTGTTTATTTACCCTCGGTAGCATACTGTTATAGTCTGGACTTCCCTTTATGATTTGAGTCTCCCACTCTGTAAAATACTCATCCCCTGCTCTAATGTAGTCTTTATCGTGAATAACGAACTGTCCATACTCATTAAAGCGCTCTTTGGGTAGCGTGACAGTTTCATAGATCTTAATAACGCCATCCTTAGCGCATAATTTATCTACCAGATTATTTGCCTGCCAGATGTTGAATGCAGGAAGACCTTGCCATAAAAAAAGAATAGCAAGATAGCCGCTCTTATTAAGTTGCTCTTAGTTACATACAACACCCATAACAATGTAATAATTAAAATGCCTATCATGCTGCCACCCTCCATTCGTTATCATTACTTGCCATTGCGTTCCAATCAACATCATTCACCGCTTGTCTATTAATAACATATTTGTTACTATTTGCACTATGAGTTATGTCATCACTTATTACAACGAAGCATTGCAAGCGGAAATACTCAATCTGCATGATGGCTTGCTGAGCCGTTATTTGGCACTGACTGACCGTATGGAAGTTTATGGTGCTAATCTTGGCTTGCCGCATACCAAGGCATTTGGCAGTGGTTTGTTTGAGTTGCGGCTTAAAAGTGCCGAGGGCATTGCCCGCGTATTTTATTGTACGTTGATAGGGCAACGCATTGTGATGTTGCACAGTTTTGTTAAAAAAGCGCAAAAGACCCCCGCGCATGATGTGCGTATTGCACAAACGAGGATGAAGGAGATTAAACATGTTGACACACGCTGAGTTAAAAGCAAAAGCACTGCAAAAACCCACAGTGCGCGATGAGTATGAACGGCTTAACCGTGAAGAGTTTGCGATTTTGGATGAAATGCTGGCTGCGCGCCGTGCGGCGGGTTTATCGCAAGCCCAAGTGGCAGAGCGCATGGGCACAAAAGCACCTGCTGTGGCAAGGTTAGAAAGTGCACTAGCTTCTGGTAAGCATTCGCCTAGCATTGATACTTTGCGTAAATATGCCAGTGCGCTAGGTAAGCGGGTTGAGGTGCATTTAGTATAGGCTTCGCCGCTATCACAATCAATCCAATCAATGAGGTCGGACTCCGTTGATTTTGTATTTCTTTTACGATTTTCATATCACAACCCTAACATTTGGACATTGCCTAGGCAACTTTTAACCGATATAACGATGTAATCTCTTTCACTCGCGCCGCATATAATGGGTCAGATTGGTCGGTGCTTTTTGCATGCTTAGGTGCTATGTCTAACTTTTCTAATACTTGCAAACCCGCATCAGCTATCCATTTTTGTAATTCTTCATTGGTACGTAAACCCAAATGCTCGGCTAAATCTGAAAGTATCAGCCAAGCCTCACCGTTTTCATTTAAATGGTTTTTTACGCCGCCTATAAAACCTCTCAACATCACACTATTGGGATCGTAAATCGCATGCTCAATCGGCGCATTTGCTTTGGCGGGCAACCATGGCGGATTGCAGACAATTAAATCAGCTTTCTTATGCCC
>JAYVRE010000056.1:0-2747 GCA_043776535.1 Methylotenera sp.
CGCCTGAAACTCGGCGATTTTATTCACTTCTTTCATCAATATGGGTAAGGGCGGAATATTATTATCGCGCTCTAACAGCGTGGGGAAAGCGCCGAACAACTCATACGCGTTTTGTAGTAGTGTCCACACGGGGTCGATAATATCTTCGCCATGCGTATCAACCAGCAAGTTTTTTGTTTGCTGATAATGCCCCGCAACGTGGCTATAGACAATGCGCTCAGCGGGAATACCGCGTAAAAAATCATGCGCATCAAAATTAAAATTAACACTATTCACATAAATATTATTGATGTCTAAATGCAAATCACAATCAGCCTCGGTGAGTACGGCGTTTAAAAACGTGAGCTCGCTCATGCTAGAAATCGGCGCGGCGGTGTAAAACGAGGTGTTTTCTACCGCAATGCGCTGACCGAGAATATCTTGAGTTTGGCGAATACGTTGCGCCACATATTTCACGGCTTCTTCAGTAAATGGAATCGGCATTAAATCGTATAAATAACCCGCTTGACCATATTGTATATCGCTACAATAACTTAGGTGCTCGGTATAAAGGGGAATTTTATTAGCGCTTAAAAACTGTTTCACTTGCTTTAAAAAAACCACATTCAATGGGTCTGGCCCGCCCAAAGATAGGCATAAGCCGTGGCAAGCAATTGGGAAGCGCTCGACAAACCAAGCTAAATCAGCAGCTGCCTTGCCACCCGCGCCAATCCAGTTTTCTGGGGCGATTTCGACAAAGTTGATGTTACTTATTGAGGGGTTTTGATAGGCGGCTTGGATTTGGGGAATCAGCTCGCGCTTTAACCCCAAACCTACGCCTTTGATGTCAGCTAATGCCAGCACAATTTAATGTTAAGAAAACTGATGCCAAATTAGTGACCTCATTTGCTTTCTTTAGCTTTTTCAGCGCTACATGCGCCTTCTTTAGCTTTCATCTCGGCGCTACATTTACCTTCTGCGCTGCATGAGCCTTCTTTGGCTTTTTCAGACATCTCTTTTTTCATTTCAGCGCTACATTTACCTTCCGCACTGCATTTGCCTTCAGCCGCTTTTTCGGCAGCTTTTTTCTTGGTTGCACCGCATTTGCCTGTACCACATTTGCCGTCTTTCATTTTAGTGTCGGCCTCAGCCACTTGATAGCCGCTAGCAAGCGATTTAATCGCAAATGGATTGCTTGCTGCTTGCACGGTTGCAGCGCCGATTGAGAGTGCGAACGCGCCAGATACTGCCAATACTACTGCTTTGTTTGATATTGATTTGTTTGAGATAGTCATGTCAAAAATTCCTTTTTAATTTAGTTAAGTTATAGGCTGCGCGCGGTTGCTTCAGCCAAGTTTGCAATGCGTTTTTTAGCCTCAAGCGGCATTTCAATTGTGTTATCGTTCTCAATAGAATGGGTCATTTTTTTAATAGCAACGCGCAAGCATTGCATGTGTTGACTAAACCGTTTGCAGTATTTGCAAATGAGTAGATGCAATTTCAAGGCAAAACGTTCCCGCATCGTTAATGGCCTATCTAACGATTGTGAAATGATCTGACTTGCTTTTTTGCAACTCAACATAGTTAAACCTTTACGCTCCCAAAACTAAACAATTGATTTTAAACACCTAGCCAATTGATTTCTAAACACTTTCTTAACCCCATGCGGGCTCTATACAACATTACCCATGCATTGGTCGTGCTGATATTTAGTTCCTTACAAATTTCTTCATTGTCGGTTTCATGCACATCGCGCATTAAAAATAATTGCGCTAATTTAGCGGGCAATTTTTCCATACAAGTTTGCAAAACGCCCAAAAACTGCTTCTGTTCTAGCGCACCTTCTGGCATATCCCACGCCTGCGGTTTCTCTGCCCAGTGGCCTTTATCATCAAAAAACTCATCCATATTAGCGTCTTCATCACTCATCAAATCGCTGGCCACTACTTCGCGCACATTTTTGCGCATCACATCGATAATTTTATGCTTAAGAATGCCAGTAAGCCAAGTGCGCGGTGCAGATTGCTGGGCAAAGCTAGGCGATTTGATGGCGGCTAGAAATGTTTCTTGCACGACATCCTCTGCTAAATGTGGGTCGCGCAGGCGCGCCAGTGCAAAGCGATAAAGATAATCACCGTGTTGGTTCAACCAGTCATGTGTGTTCGTTGTCATTATTAGCATTCAATCATTTAAGTTGGCTCTAAGCAAGCAAGTGTTAGCCAAGCAAGCGTTAGGCAAGCTTGACCGCCTTTTGTTGCAGCAATGTTAAATAGGTGTTGCTATCTAAAGCGCTGTTATTGCGCTGTGCCTGCCAAATACTTTCAGCTAAACACTCCAAAATATCGTGTTGGGCTTTATGTTCAAAGCTATGCTCATTTTGATGCTTTAACTTTAAAGCTGCGTAAATACCCGCAATGCCAATCGGCTGATTAATGCTGATTTGTTCGAGTATGGATAAATGTAAACTCATGTGCAAAAACGGGTTGGTTTCACCAAACTCTGGAAAATATTCTTGATGTTTAAACTGTGCTGGCGCGTTTAAAATAGGCTGGTATTCTGGGTGCATGTGTATAACGCTTAAGGCTATTTTCTCTAAATCGGTGAGTGATTTTTGCGATTTAAATTTACCCCAAGCGTCAAAAAAGAAGTCGCGCACTTCGTCGCGAGAAGGGTTAAATAAAGACATAAAAGCTTAATAAACTCATAAATAGGTAACATTGCTTTGTGTAAATAGGCCTAGCACGGCGGAATATTGTAATAACTCGTTG
>JAYVRE010000057.1:0-2746 GCA_043776535.1 Methylotenera sp.
CAACACGGTGTTATCGTACTCGTTGCCATAGCCCACAAACGCCAGCGTAAATTCGCCGTCTGGATAATCGCTGGTTCGCAGCAATTTCATGCCCAGCACTTCGGTGTAAAACTTAACAGAGCGCTCTAAATCGCCCACGCGCAACATGGTGTGTAACACTCTCATTTTCTATCCTTAATTATGTTGTAGGAGCGATTTTTAAATCGCGAAAATCTATTTCGCGCAATAAATTGCGCTCCTACAGTGATTGTTAGTTGGTTAATAGGTAATATTTTGCCATTAATTGCTCTCGCGTTTCCACCACATCTGGGTTGAGCGGAATGCAATCCACAGGGCACACAATCACGCATTGCGGTTTTTCAAAATGGCCAACGCACTCGGTGCATAAATTCGGGTTAATCTCGTAAATCTCTTGGCCTTGATAAATCGCACCGTTAGGGCATTCTGGCTCGCACACGTCACAGTTAATGCAATCGTCGGTAATCATCAAACTCATTTGAATTATGCTTTACCTAACTTTTGCAAAATCGCCGCTTCTACCGTGGGCGATACAAACTGGTGCACATCGCCACCTAGTATAGCGACTTCGCGCACTAAGGTGCTTGATACAAACATATATTGCTCGGAAGGCGTAAAAAATATAGTCTCAAGCTTAGGGTAGAGCTTGCGGTTCATGCCTGCGAGTTGAAATTCATACTCAAAATCGCTCGCCGCGCGCAAGCCGCGCACCACCATTTGTGCGCCCTGCTCTTGCACAAACTGCATCAACAGGCTATTAAAGCCGACCACACGCACGTTGCTGGCTGTAAACACACCTTCTGCCAGCGCAACGCGCTCATCCAAGCTAAATAGAGTGCGCTTGTTAGTGCTGCCCGCCACTGCGACGATGACCTCATCAAACAATGCAGAGGCGCGGTGTACGATGTCTTCATGCCCTAAAGTGATGGGGTCAAACGTGCCAGGGTAAACTGCAATACGGTTTTTGCTCATATGCGTCCTTAATAATTAGGCTAATTTTAACAAATGATAATAAACGTTGCCTGCTTTATTTTGCTTGATGACTTGCCAAGTTGAGTCCGTTTTTATCTCAAACTCCGCTTCTACATATAGCATTCCATCTTGGCTAAGATGTTGATTTAATATGGGTAACAACTTTTCTAACCAAGCTTTATTGTAGGGCGGATCACAAAAAATCACATCGAATTTTTGGGCAAATACTTGACTATTCTGGGCTAAAAATAACAGCGCATCTTGGTTTAAAATTTGGCAGTTTTCGGCTTTTAATAATACTTGATTTTGTAAAAGTGATTGATAAGCAACATGTGAGTTTTCCACCATCGTCACGTTTTTAGCGCTGCGCGAAAGCGCCTCAAAACCAAAAGCACCCGTGCCTGCGAATAAATCTAGGCAAGTTTTACCTGTTAAATCTTGCCCAAGCCAATTAAAAACGGTGATGCGCACGCGCTCTGGCGTGGGGCGCAGGCCATCGACATAGGGGAATTTGAGCAAGCGACTGCGCCAAACCCCAGCATTGATGCGGACTTGGTTAGTGGTGCTAGTTTTTTTTGTAGGTTTTGAGGGCAGCAAAGTTAATTGGGTTGTTGCTAAAAACAATAGCTTACCAAATTTTTACATTGTCATTATGAGCATAGCGAAGAATCCAGTAATAAACTTACCGAAAACTGGATTCTTTCGCGCCAATCTTGATGCTTCAGCGTCTTAGATTGGTGGTGAAGACCTTTACGGTCTCGCTATGCTCAGAATGACGGGTAAGGTCATTGCGCGAACCTAACTTTTATTGGCGCAGCTACTGTGCGGCTCACTATTTGTAGGCGCTGCTACTGCGCGCCGACTGTCACGCTGACAAAATTCTCTGGTTTAACACGGCGTTGAAATGCATCTTTAATTTGCTTAGTGCTAACTTTTGAGATTTCTTTATTAAAATCATCAAGATAAGTCATTGGCAACTTGTAAAAACCTATCACACTTAAGTAATCTAAAATTTTGGCATTGCTATCAATGCGCATGGGAAAGCCGCCAGTCAGGTTATCTTTCGCGGCTTTCAGCTCTTTTTCAGTCACGCCATTTTGTATGAATTTGGTTACGGTTGCATTCACCACTTTCATCGCTTCGCCCGCTTGCTCCTTTTTGGTTTGCAAGCCAATTTGAAACGGACCAAGCTCGGCCATCGGCATAAAATAGCTGTACACGCTGTACACAAGGCCACGTTTTTCGCGTACTTCTTCTGTCAGGCGCGAAACAAAGCCTCCGCCGCCCAAAATGTAGTTGCCAACATACAGCGCAAAGTAATCCGCATCGCCACGCTTAACGCCTGGCGAGCCAAGCAAAATGTGCGCTTGCGAGGCTGGGTGATTAATATTTTGCACGTTTGCCACACTTGGCAAGGTGACTTCTGCGATTTTTGCAACCGCTGGCGTTTGTGGCAAACCTTTTGAAGCATCTTCGGCAATGGCTTTAGCTTCTGCCTCAGTCATATCGCCAATCAGCGCAATCACCGCGCTTTTTGCGCTGTAAAACGTATTGTAAAACGCCACTAAATCATCACGTTTCATCGCGGTAATCGTGTCGATTTCGTCACTTTCATACAAACCATAGGGATGATTTGGGTACAAAGCTTGCATAAAAGCCTTGCTGGAAATACTTTCTGGCTGCGTGGCCGATTCTTTTAAGCCAGCAATTATGCGGGTTTTTTCACGCTCTAAAACAGTTTGTGGAAAGTCTGGTT
>JAYVRE010000058.1:0-2743 GCA_043776535.1 Methylotenera sp.
CTCAGTCCAGCTGAATAAGCCTTTCCAGTGCCATATATCTTTATTTGCAGCATCCTTTTGCAATTGCGCAGAAACTTTTACTTTACCTGTTAATTTATCGCCCGCATGCAAGCCAGAGGCATCGCTAAAATTGGCATCGGTAAAGTTAATTTCTGTATCCACGCCATGCGTTTGCGGCGTAATGTTGATATTAAATGGTACGCGGGTGCGCTCGGCAATGAACAAGCCGCCTGGGCATTCCCACACTTCTACACTGTCTTTTTTTGTGGATTTTTTCGGAATAAAGCAATTGATTTTTAGGGCAGACCAAGCTTTATCGGCCGTTTGCTTAATATCAGAATAAAAAGTCACCGTTGGCTGTACGATGTTATGGCGATAATCTAAATAAATGGTGGAATTTTGTGCCTCTATTTTATTTAGAAAAATATGGTTGGCTTTTACTAACATCGTTGTGTTGGCTTTTAAATCGATAGTAATATGCGCCTTGTCCAGCCTTGCTTTGCCGTATTCCAGCGTCTCTGCCTGAACCACCACAATGTCACTGCCCGTTAAATCCAGCGCAATATTGGCTTTGTGCAACGTGGCGTCATCATAGGTAATTTTGTCGGCAGTAATGGTAATGCCGCTGAGAGCGAAAACTGATTGCGAAAGGTTTAATAAGCAGATAAATATTGCTGCACGCAACATAGTTAAGATGGAAAGACACCTGTAGATAAATACCGATCACCTCGATCACACACGATAGAAACGATGACCGCATTTTCGACTTCTTTAGATAATTGCAGTGCCGTATAAAGCCCGCCACCGCTAGAGATTCCCGCAAAAATACCTTCTTCTGTCGCCAATTTTCGCGTCATATTTTCTGCATTTTTTTGGCTTACATAACGCAACTCATCGACACGTTTGGCATCAAAAATAGTCGGCATATATTCCACTGGCCATTTACGAATACCTGGAATTTGCGCGCCGTCTTCGGGCTGAACACCGATAATTTTAATATTAGGATTCTGCTCTTTTAAATAGCGCGAAACACCCATAATCGTACCAGTAGTACCCATGCTAGATACAAAATGGGTTATTTTACCCGCCGTGTCACGCCAAATTTCTGGGCCTGTGGTTTCATAATGCGCCAGCGGATTATCTTGATTGCCGAATTGATCTAATACAATACCTTCGCCCTCGGCTTGCATTTTCATGGCCACATCGCGCGCCAGTTCCATGCTGCCATCTTTAGGCGTCAGCACTAGCTCTGCACCGTAGGCTTTCATACTTTGGCGGCGTTCTATAGATTGATTTTCTGGCATTACCAGCACCATTTTATAGCCACGCATCGCCGCGACCATTGCCAACGCGATACCTGTATTGCCACTAGTGGCCTCAATTAAGGTGTCACCTGGCTTAATATCACCACGCGCTTCAGCACGCATAATCATGCTGTAGGCAGGCCTATCTTTCACCGAACCCGCAGGGTTATTGCCTTCTAATTTAAGCAAAATCGTGTTGCTGGTTTCGCCCGCCATGCGCTGCAATTTAACCAGTGGCGTGTTGCCTACAAAGTCGTCGAGTGTTTTAGTTTTCATTTAGTTTTTGGTAAATAGACGGCATAAATGCAAAAGCTGACAAAACTTATTAACGCGAGTTGTGGCAGCGTTAAGCCTAAAAATGTCCAATCAATCGCGGCACAATCGCCTGTTCCGCGAAAGATTAAAGTGAACATTTTTTTAAGTGGAAAATTTTCAAACATATAATCAAAACCGACACCACAATCGGCAATCATGCTCTCTTTGTTGGCCTGCAAATACCAATGCCGTATCGCCCAACCAGCACCACCCAACGCAGCAAGCACTTGTAAACCAGTGAATATTTTTTGCAACATGCTAGCAGGTTTGATGAATGCGCCGATTAAAAACAACACGCCCAAACCCATAAAAAACATGCGTTGCGTGATGCATAAAGGGCAAGGCTCTAGGTTGTATTGGGTTTGAATCAATAAGGCCAGTGCGACTGTGGCAAAACAGCCCAAGCTGCCAATAATGTAGCCACTTTTACCGCTGAATAAATTTTTTAACATATTGCTTTCTTTCATCTTTATCGTCATACCGACGAAAGTCGGTATCCAGTGTCTTTGTTTGTAACAACTTAATTAAGTCAAACATCACTGGACTCCCCCGTATCGCAGTACGGGGCCGGCTCAAAGTCAAGCACGGAATGACAAGAGTAGTAATTGTAATGGATAATAGTGTTTATGATTGAATCCGACCTGCTTTCACCACAAAAAATTCTGACCGTCTCCGAGCTAAATCGTTTAGCACGCGAGGTGTTGGAGCAATCATTCCCACTATTTTGGGTGTCGGGCGAGGTTTCAAATTTTACCCGTGCGGCTAGTGGCCATTGGTATTTTTCGCTTAAAGATGCGACCGCGCAGGTGAAATGCGTGATGTTTAAAGGCCGCAACGCGTATGTGGATTTTATTCCACGCGAGGGCGATAAGATTGAAGCGCGTTGCACGGTGACGCTTTATGAAGCGCGCGGCGACTTTCAACTCACCGTGGAATTTGTGCAAAAAGCTGGTCTAGGCGCGCTGTTTGAGGCGTTTGAAGCGCTTAAAATCAAGCTAGAACACGAAGGCTTATTTGATGCGGCTTACAAGCAAGCCATACCGAAACATCCTGAAACTATTGGCATTGTTACATCACCCGATGCAGCGGCTTTGCGCGATGTTTTAACCACGTTAAAACGCCGC
>JAYVRE010000059.1:0-10649 GCA_043776535.1 Methylotenera sp.
GCACGCCAAAGGCATGGTGTTACCTGGCACGCTATTTGAAGAGTTTGGTTTTAACTACATCGGCCCGATTGACGGCCATGATTTGCCCGTATTGCTCGATACCTTAAAGAATGTGCGCGAGCTAAAAGGCATGCAGTTTTTGCACATAGTGACGCAAAAAGGCAAAGGCTTTGAGCCCGCCGAAGATGACCCGAATAAATACCACGGCGTAAGCAAATTCGACCCCAGCAATGGCGTTGCACAAGCAACGACTGCGGCAAAAACCTATACGCAAGTGTTTGCTGATTGGTTAGTGGACATGGCGGATGCTGATGGCAAATTAATCGCCATTACGCCTGCCATGTGCGACGGATCGGGGTTAAATGCGTTTGCCAAAAAGCACCCTAGCCGTTATTTTGACGTAGGGATTGCCGAACAGCACGCGCTCACCTTTGCAGCGGGCATGGCTTGCGATGGACTTAAGCCAGTAGTCGCGATATACAGCACGTTTTTACAACGCGCTTACGATCAACTTATTCACGACATCGCCATTCAAAATTTAGACGTGTTATTCGCCATTGACCGTGCGGGCTTGGTGGGCGCAGATGGTCCAACCCACGCTGGTAGCTTTGATTTAAGCTTTTTACGATGTATTCCCAACATTATCATTATGGCGCCTAGTGATGAAAACGAATGTCGACAAATGCTCAGCACTGGCTACCAATATAAAGGCGTGGCTGCGGTGCGTTATCCGCGTGGCACTGCCGCGCGCATTTCGCGCGAAGTAGAGGATAGTGGCGCGACTATTGATACAAAATTAGAAAGCATACCCATCGGCAAGGGCTTGCTTGTGCGTGAAACCAACGCGAAAAAACCAGTTAAAAAAGTCGCCATTCTAGCCTTTGGCAGCATGTTAACCCCTGCCCTGCAAGCCGCATCAGTGCTAAATGCTAGCGTAGCCAATATGCGCTTTGTAAAGCCGCTAGATATTGATTTAATTGAAAAGTTAGCAAAAACCCACGACTTAATCGTCACCGTAGAAGAAAACGCGCTCATGGGCGGCGCAGGTACAGCGGTATTAGAAGCCATGCAAACGCTTCATTTATCCACCCCAACCCTGTGCTTGGGCCTGCCCGATAGCTTTATTGAACACGGCGTGCATGAAACTATGTTAGCTGCCTGCGGTCTAGATTCTTTAGGCATTATTGAGTCGATTAAAACCAAATTAAGTTTAATTTAAAGCTTGATTTTAGCGTTTTCAGCCCAATCTTTAGCTTCGACATCACACTAAAAAAACTGTTTACACGTGCGCGCAAGCGAGTAAAATTAACCCTAATTTATTCAGCAATGCGCCAATTTATTGGAGTTACACTTTGAATTTACCTACCCTACATGGCATAGAAGACGTACAAAATACGCCCGACGTGCGACACTTAGACATCAACAAAGTCGGCATCAAATCGATTCGTCACCCAGTGGTTGTTAAAGATAAAAGTGGCGGCGAACAAAATACAGTTGCGGTATTCGATATGTATGTGCATTTGCCGCACAACTTTAAAGGCACGCACATGTCGCGCTTTGTTGAGATTCTCAACACTAACGAGCGCGCAATTTCGGTTGATTCGTTTGAATCAATTTTACGCGAAATGGTCAAGCGGCTTGAAGCGGAATCGGGCTATGTTGAAATGCGCTTCCCCTATTTTGTGAACAAAGCCGCGCCTATTTCTGGCGTTAAAAGCTTGCTAGATTACGACGTAACTTTTATCGGCGAAATTAAAAATGGTAAGTTCGACATCACCATAAAAGTATTAGTGCCTGTGACTAGCCTGTGCCCATGCAGCAAAAAAATCTCCGATTATGGCGCGCATAACCAACGTAGCCACGTCACTGTAACGGCTTTAATCAATGATTTTATCTGGATTGAAGACATTATCTCGCTAGTAGAAAAACAAGCTTCGTGCGAGTTGTACGGCTTGCTAAAACGCCCTGATGAAAAATTTGTCACCGAGCGCGCCTACGATAACCCAAAATTTGTCGAAGACATGGTGCGCGACGTGGCGACGCAGCTCAATAATGAGCCTCGCATCGATGCTTTTATTGTGGAATCTGAGAACTTTGAATCTATCCACAATCACTCCGCTTATGCGCTAATTGAAAACGATAAACGTAAAAAATAGCCACTCTGTAAATCAGGACTTAATGAATCAAACCGAATCAGCCCAAGCATCACCAAAAGCTCATGCCTCGTTTTTTCAAGTCATGAAAGCGGTGTTATGGAGCTTGTTAGGCGTGCGCCAACAGAAAGGCTTTGATGACGACACCGCCAAAATCACGCTGAAGCAAGCGGTGATTGCGGGTTTAATTGGCGGCTTGTTATTTGTGGTTTCCATGCTCACTTTCGTGTATTTCATTATTGGCCAAATGAGCAAATAATCATTCGCCAATATTTTCTAGCTAGTACTTTTTGGTGAGCGTTAGTATTGAATTATCGCGTTTCATATCCAAGCGATTTAGTGCAGACATGCCTAATAGCACAACGGGTGGCGAACCGCCCTCAATCACCGCGGCATCTATGTTGTTCAACACAATAGGTCCAATTTTTAATGTGTTTAATTTTACGCGATACACTTGCACCACACCATTGGCAGTAGAACTTATGCCTTTTTCGCCTTTTTCATAATCGATTTTAGCAAATTTGGCGTCGCCGCTATTCATCGCGACGCTGGATGCGCCAGTATCTACAAGGTATTTAAGCGATGCGCCGTTAATCGTTAAGTTACCTAAAAAATGCCCCGCTTGGTCGGCATACAAGCTCACTGGGTCGTTGGTTGCTGGGCCTGCGCTACCTGCTACCGAGGCAGCTTGCCCCATTTTAAGGGTTTGACGCTTACCTTCTACCATGAACGTAGCCGATTCACTATCTGCTGAAATAAGTTTAACGCCATTTTTAGTTTGACCAGCGCCTATGCTTTGCGGTGCGCTGCCATTAATGCTCACCAAGGCCTTGCCACTAAACAAACCCACTACGTTTAAGCGCGTTTCGGCAAATGCTAGGCTTGCAAAAAAAGTGATGAATAAAGCAATGAACAATTTATTTTTATACATAAAACTCCTTAAAACAACCTAACTAAACATGCCTGCTCGTCCATGCGTTTGACTTAATTTCAAACCTAATGCTATCACAGCAAAACCCATTAGCGGGAATATCGCTGCTAATAAAAACGTGGTCTGACCGCCTAAAAATTGCAAAGCATAGCCGCCAGCAAGCCCGCCAATACTGCCTCCCACACCATAGGCTACGCTATTATAAATGGCTTGGCCTTTGGCTTGGTGTCGCCCATTGAAAAACTGCGTAATCACCTCGACCGAAGCCGCGTGAAAACTGCCAAACGTGGCTGCGTGCAAGCTTTGTGCGATGAGTAACAGCACAATACTATCTACAGCAACGCCTAACAAACAAAAACGCAGTACAGCTAAGCCCAAACTGGTCAGCATGATATTTTTTAAGCTAAAGCGCGCCATAATTCTTGGCATCAGCATAAAAATCGCAATTTCGCAGATGACGCCAACCGACCATAACAGGCCTATCATGGCTTTGCTGTAGCCATGCTCAGCCAAATAGATTGAATAAAAATTGTACAAAACCCCATGCGCCGTGACCATGAGCGAGCAGCCCACCAGCAAAGCGATGACGGCGGGTTGCTTGATAATTTGCCAAATCGAAAATACGTCATGCGCGTGCGGTGCAATGGTGGCCTCTGGCAGCCGAAAAGTGAGTGCAAACAGGATAATTTGCACCGCGAGCAGAAACCACAGCAAACTTTTAATGCCGTAAGCATCAATCATAAAACCTAAAATCACCGCTGCAAAAATAAAACCGAGCGAACCCCACATGCGAATGCGGCTATAGTGGCCGTTGGTGGTGGCAAGATGAGCCAGGGTAAGAGATTCTGAAAGCGGTAGCGTAGAGCTGGTAAACAGGCTTAATGAAGCCATCACAAAAAATAACCACCAAAAACCGTGCGCCCAAAATACTGCTATAAAGCCTAACAGACCTAAAAATGCAGTGAGCTTAATCCAAATAACACGTTGCTTGGTGTGGTCTGCCAGCCAGCCCCACAAGTTGGGCGCAAAAATTCGACTGATTTGAAACAAGGACATGAGAATGCCAATATCTGCCGCCGAAAACTGCTCGGATTGTAAATACAGGCCCCAATAAGGCACGAACGCGCCTACAAAGAAGTAATAAACGAAGTAAAAACGAGATAGGTTGGAGTGAAGGGTGCGGCTCAAGGTAATGGCTCTATTAGGTTATTTCAAACTACTTAACCCGTCATTCCCGCGTGGGCGGGAATCCATTTTGAATTCGGCGACTGAACTGGATTCCCGCCTACGCGGGAATGACGAACTCTGATATTTTATGTAAAAATTATTGTTAAATCTTAGGAATCGTAGTCATCACATCCGCATTTTGCGCTCTGTGACGCAAAGCGTGATCCATCAACACCAGCGCCAGCATCGCCTCGGCAATCGGCGTAGCACGCACACCTACACATGGGTCGTGGCGACCTGTGGTTTGCATCGTCACGGCCTTGCCATTTTTATCAATTGAGCGACGCTCTTGCGGAATGCTAGAAGTGGGTTTTAACGCGACATTGACGCGAATTTTTTGCCCTGTAGAAATGCCGCCCAGCATACCGCCCGCGTGATTGGTCACAAAACCTGTTGGTGTCATTTCATCCGAATGCACGCTACCGCGCTGACTTACACTAGCAAAGCCAGCGCCAATTTCTACGCCTTTAACTGCGTTAATGCTCATCATGGCGTGCGCGATGTCTGCGTCAAGGCGGTCAAACACAGGCTCACCCCAACCCACTGGGCAGCCTTCAGCCACCACGGTGATACGCGCGCCCACAGAATCGCGCTCGGCACGGATGTTATCTAAGTAGGCTTCAAGTTGCGGCAACACGTCAGTATTGGGTGAAAAGAACGGGTTGTCGTTGACGCAATCCCAACTTTGAAACGGAATTTCAATCTCGCCGAGTTGGCTCATGTAACCGCGCACAATCACGCCGAATCGCTCAAATAGCCATTTTTTTGCAATCGCGCCAGCCGCCACGCGGACGGCGGTTTCTCTTGCACTGCTGCGGCCGCCACCGCGATAATCGCGCACGCCGTATTTTTGCGCGTAGGTGTAATCGGCATGACCTGGGCGGAAAGTATCCATAATCTTGCTGTAATCTTGGCTACGCTGGTCGGTGTTGCGAATCAACAAACCAATCGGCGCACCTGTAGTTTTGCCTTCAAACACGCCAGACAAAATTTCCACCGCATCGGCTTCTTGGCGTTGCGTCACGTGGCGCGAAGTGCCAGGTTTGCGGCGATCTAAATCAATCTGCAAATCCTCTGCACACAGCGCCAAACCTGGCGGACAGCCATCTACCACGCCGCCAATTGCCGCGCCGTGTGATTCGCCAAAACTTGTTAAAGTAAACAGTGTACCGATTGTGTTGCCAGACATGATGGGTTCTTTTTAAAAAGTTAACGCTATTTTAACATATTCAAGGTTTATTCAGATTTTAAGCCTTGAATCCACTGCGAATACACTTGTTTTGCCACTTTTTGCAGAAAAAAACAGTGTAGTGGTAGTTCTTGTTGCATTGCATCGGCTTGTTGTACTGCCGCGCTACTGGCGGAATCGCGTATTTCTTTTTCGCCTTCCTCGCACCATTTAATCACCATTTCCGTGGTCATTTCAATGTGGGTTTGTAAGGCCAAATGTTTGCCCATGCTCCATGCTTGGTTTTGGCAATAAGGGCTGGAAAGCAGGTGTATAGCGCCTTGCGGCAAACTAAAAGTTTCACCATGCCAATGAAATGCGTTAAAGGTCTCAATGTTGCCGAACCAGTTTTTAGCGATTTCGTTTTGGCTTACTAAAACCTCGCCCCAGCCGATTTCTTTAGTTGGATTTTTCGTCACTTCTGCGCCCAGCGCTTTGCTCATCAGTTGCCCGCCCAAGCAATGTCCAAGTAGCGGAATATCGTGGTCGCGCGCTTCACGAATTAACGTTAAAAGTGGCGCCATCCACGGCAGGTTATCATTCACGCTCATTGGCCCGCCCATTAGCACCATGCCGCTGTAAGCCAATATCGATGCGGGTAGCGGCTCACCTTCATCTACTTTAATTAATTGCCATGCTAGGTTTTGGGCGTTTAAAAAATCGCCCAAATAACCTGGGCCTTCACGGTCTAAAAATCTAAAAATGACGATTGGTTTGATAACAAGGGGGTTCATGTTTTGGAATACCTAAATAATTGTTCAAAAAACTCATTGCTGCTGTACCACAGGCACTCCGATTTTCTAAGTGCTGAAGCACTTGAAAAGTCGTATGTAGGAGCGATTTTTAAATCGCGAATCAAAAATCTTTCGCGCAATAAATTGCGCTCCTACAGTTCGCGCCACTCGCCAATGTTCAAACCGTCTAGTGTGTAATCGCCGATGCTGTAGCGAATTAGCCTGAGAGTAGGAAAGCCTATTTTAGCCGTCATGCGGCGTACTTGGCGATTTTTACCTTCGTATATTTTAATCTCAAGCCAAGTAGTTGGGATGAGCTTGCGCTCGCGTATTGGCGGCTCTCTAAGCCATAATCCAGCTGGCTCTTCAATTATTTTAATTTGCGCAGGCTGTGTAACAAAATCGCCTAAATCCACGCCTAATTGAATAGGCACTAAATCCGCATCGACAGGCGCGCCTTCTACTTGCGCCCAATAAGTTTTCATCTCTTTATGTTTTGGATGGCTTAATTTGTGTTGCAAAGCACCATCATCGGTTAAAATGAGCAAGCCTTCAGAATCGGTATCTAAGCGCCCCGCTGCATACACGTTTGGAATGCCGATATAGTCTTTTAACGTAGGGTGCTTATCATGTGGGCTAAACTGGCACACTACGTTGAACGGCTTATTAAATAGAATCAACATGTTAGGAAATTCTTAAATGGTATTAAAAGTGGCTTCAAAAATTATAGTTCCAAGTTTCGGCGAAAAAATCAGCGTCAACAAAGATAGCACGTTGAACGTGCCAAACAACCCGATTATCCCATTTATTGAGGGTGATGGTATTGGTGCGGATATTACACCGCCCATGCAAAAAGTGGTAGATGCGGCGGTGAGCAAGGCGTATGGCGCGGCGCGTAAAATTGCTTGGATGGAAGTATATGCGGGCGAAAAAGCGGTAAATGTTTACGGCAAAGATAAAGACGGCAAAGACACCTGGCTGCCAGCCGAGACCATGCAAGCGATACGCGATTATGTGATTTCGATTAAAGGCCCGCTGACTACGCCTGTGGGCGGCGGTATTCGTTCACTCAATGTTTCGCTGCGCCAAGAGCTTGATTTGTATGTGTGCCTCCGCCCTGTGCAATATTTTACTGGCGTGCCTAGCCCAGTAAAACATCCTGAAAAAACCGATATGGTCATTTTCCGCGAGAATACTGAAGATATTTACGCGGGTATTGAATGGGCGGCTGGCACCGATGAAGCGGATAAAGTCATCCAATTTTTAAGCGATATGGGTGTGCGTAAAAAAATTCGCTTCCCCGAAAATTGCGCAATTGGAATTAAACCCATATCGCCAGAAGGCAGTAAGCGCCTTATTCGCAAGGCAATTCAATATGCAGTCGATAATAACCGCAAATCGGTGACGATTACCCACAAAGGCAACATCATGAAGTTCACCGAAGGTGGCTTTAGGGATTGGGGCTACGAGCTAGCTAAGCAAGAGTTTGGTGCGGTAGAGATTGACGGTGGGCCTTGGCTAAAATTGCCTAATGGCATCGTGATTAAAGATTGCATCGCCGATGCATTTTTGCAGGAAATTTTGTTGCATCCATCTGAATACGACGTGGTCACTGCGACCAATTTAAATGGCGATTACATGAGTGACGCACTGGCCGCGCAAGTAGGCGGTATTGGCATTGCCCCAGGCGCTAATTTGAGTGACACCGTTGCCATGTTTGAAGCCACGCACGGCACAGCGCCTAAAATTGCGGGCAAAAATTTGGCTAACCCCAGCTCGATTATACTTTCTGCCGAAATGATGTTGCGCCACATGGGCTGGCTGGAAGCGGCGGATTTAGTGCTGGCTGGCGTGGCAAAAGCCATAGTATCTAAGCGAGTGACAATTGATTTTGCAAGCCAAATGGACGACGCAACTCAGGTTGGAACTGCTGAATTTGCGGATGAAATCATTAAAAATATGTAGCTTAGGTTGTATCTAGTTTAAGTTATAAAAAGTCAAAAATGTTTTACGCTGTTGCTCAAGTGACACCTTTTTTATGTAATTTATTGTAAATTTACTTAAAAATTAGCACATTAACTTTACAAAAAAAAAGTTAAAGTGCATTATTATGTGTCACAAAAATAATGTTTAACTACAATAGTTTACTAAAATATTTTACTAGAATATTTTGTAGGTCTAAATTTAAAACCAAAACAAGTGTGAGTAATTATCAATGGCTGCTACCGCTGCATCAATAAAACTAAGTGGACTTGCCCGCATGTTGGTGCAAGAAAATTTGCTCAGCGAAGCTGAGGCTAATATCATTCAAGCGCAGGCAAATACCGTTAAAAGCCCGTTTGTTACGCAAGCAATTCTCAGCAAAAAAATCTCCGCAGAAAAAATTGCAGAAACTTCGTCTAGGTGTTTCGGTTTTCCTTACCTTAACTTGGATGCGTTCAACCCAGATTATCTGCCGACCAAATCCATTGATGTAAAATTAATGCAAGCCAACCGCGTTATTGCATTACGCAATCAAAATAATGTGTTATTTGTGGCCATTTCCGACCCCACCAATTTGCATGCGTTAGATAGCGTGCAGTTCCAAATGGGCATGACGCTATCCCCAGTGGTGGTAGAGGATGACAAGCTAGGCAAATGGATAGACAAAATAGCTGAGTCAAAAGACACTTCAATGTCTTCTCTAGACGTGGATGGCGACTTTGATCTCGATATGATTGGAGGTGATGTAGAAGCTGAGGTTGACAACACCCAAGAAGTTGACGATGCCCCCGTTGTTAAATTTTTAAATAAAATGTTGTTGGATGCTATCAATATGGGCGCTTCTGACTTACATTTTGAGCCTTACGAAAAGTTTTATCGCATTCGCTATCGTGTTGACGGCATTTTACGTGAAATTGCTCAGCCGCCACTCGCCATTAAAGATAAATTGGCTTCGCGTATTAAAGTTATTTCCAGCTTGGATATTTCTGAAAAACGTATTCCGCAAGATGGTCGCATGAAGTTAGTGTTGTCTAAAACCCGTAACATTGATTTCCGTGTCAGTACTTTACCGCTGATTCATGGCGAAAAAATCGTCATGCGTATTTTGGATCCTGCCAGTGCCACGCTAGGCATTGAGGCGCTAGGCTATGAGCCAATCCAAAAAGAGCGCTTATTAAATGCGGTAAGCCGCCCTTACGGTTTGGTGCTAGTTACTGGTCCAACGGGATCTGGCAAAACGGTATCACTTTATACTTGCCTCAATATTTTAAATAATCCAGGCGTTAATATTGCCACCGCTGAAGACCCTTGTGAGATTCCACTCGCTGGCATTAATCAGGTTAATGTCAATGACAAACAGGGTTTAACCTTTTCCGTCGCTTTAAAATCGTTCTTGCGGCAAGATCCTGACATCATTATGATTGGTGAGATTCGCGACTTGGAAACCGCTGATATGGCGATTAAAGCAGCTTCCACAGGCCATATGGTGCTTTCAACCTTGCACACCAACGATGCGCCATCTACGCTTACACGCTTGCTTAATATGGGCGTTGCGCCGTTTAATATTGCCTCTGCGGTATCACTGATTACCGCACAGCGCTTGGCTCGCCGCTTATGCAAAAACTGCAAAGTGCCTATCGACGCTCCCAAAGAAGCATTGCTTGAGATAGGTTTTATCGAAGAAGACTTTAAAGAAAAATTTCAGTTATACGGCCCCAAAGAAGGTGGCTGCGAAATGTGTAATGCTGGCTATAAAGGCCGCGTGGGCATCTACCAAGTCATGCCAGTCACTGATGCCATTAGTCGCATCATTATGGCGCATGGCAATGCGATTGACATCGCTGATCAAGCAAAAGCGGAAGGCGTAAATGATTTACGCCGCTCTGGTATTTTAAAAGCCATGCAAGGCTTAACTTCGATTGCGGAAGTTGAATCATGCACTAATGAATAAAAGCTCAATGAATAAATGTTTAGTTAATAAAAGTTTATTGCACAATCGGCACTTAAACAAACTTTGCGAATTTAATTTAAGGATGCATTATGGCTGCAAGCGCTAGTAAACAAATTACCTACGTTTGGGAAGGTAAGGACAAAAAAGGTAAAGTGGTTAAAGGTGAAATGCGTGCTGTGGGCGACTCATTTGTGAGCGCCACTTTACGTCGCCAAGGCATTACTGTGACTAAGGTAAAAAAACAAAGCAGTTTTGCTAGCAAAGGCAGAATCACCGATAAAGATATTACGTTGTTCACGCGCCAACTCGCCACTATGATGAAAGCTGGCGTGCCTTTACTGCAAGCTTTTGATATTGTAGGAAAAGGCCATAGCAACCCTGCTGTTGCAAAACTACTTGGCGATATTAAAGCTGATGTAGAAACGGGCAGCAGCTTAAGCGC
>JAYVRE010000060.1:0-2724 GCA_043776535.1 Methylotenera sp.
TGGCAAATTTTGGTGAATGTTTGCCTTAAAATTCTGGGCTTTTGCAGAAAGTTCACCAAACCACGCTATCAGTCATTGGTGAATGGCAAGCGCGGGCAAAAAATAGGTGGCTTTATATTATTGGCGGGTGGCGCATTAATGGCCATTCCGTTCGGCGTATTACCGCTTAACAATATGCTGCCTGGCTTGGCTATATTGTTTTATTGCATTGGCGAGCTGGAAGAAGATGGCTTAATGATTTACATTGCGTTTTTTTGGCTTATCTTTACTGTCATTTATTTTTGCGCGTTCTTTTTTATGTTGTGGTATTTTGGCAAAGAAGCGTTGGCTATGTTTCAGTTTTAAGCGCTAATAAAACCTAAAAATCAACTCATTCACCTTAAACTGTTTCCAATATCCAATCAATCATAGGCGCCCATTGCTGTGTATCTTGCGCAACTAACGAAGGGCGCATATCAAATAAGCTTAAGCCTTGCTCTGCCGCTGTTACATACACTTGTGCATTGCGTAAATAAGTAAGCACGGGCAAATTGGTTTGCTGCATAAACTCTGCTAATTTAACCGCCGCGTGTGTTCTGTAATTTACCCGCATGCCTACTAAAGCAATAAATGTTTTGTTTTTGCGGATGGCTTTTTCTGCATTTAATAAATCTAAAAAATCTTGCGTGGCGCCAATATCAAAAGCAGATGGTTGCACTGGTACAAGAATACAATCGGCTTGTTTTACTGCCTCTGATAGCTTGTCATCCCGAAAACCACCTGGCGAATCAGAGATGACCCATTGCGGTTTTGCGCTAGATTTTGCCTTGGAAGGTAGCCCCATAATAGTAGGAAAATCCTTTGGGCGTCTTTCTAGCCAATAAGTTGAGGATTGCTGGCGATCTAAATCTGCTAACATCACATGATAATTTTGCGCGGCAAAATAGCCAGCAAGATTAGTGGCAATGGTGGTTTTGCCACTACCACCTTTAGGGTTGGCAACCAGTACGTTTTTCATATCGTTTCAATCTTTAAACAAAAGCTCATTCCAATAATACGCTTTAATTAATCGTATTTACACCTTAAAACTCCACCATTTCAAACTCTGCCTTGCTTGCGCCGCATTCTGGGCATTTCCAATCGGCGGGTACATCTTCCCACGCCGTGCCGGCTGGGATGCCATCATCTGGCCAGCCTTTTTCTTCTTCGTAAATTAAGCCGCACACACTGCATATCCAAGTTTTCATTTTTAATCCTTTTTCTGTTTTTGAGTTATTTGTTGGTCGATTTATTTGTGTTTAGCTTACACCAAATTCACAAAAAAAAGCCCGCAAATGCGGGCAAAGGGGGAGGATAACAAAATTATTTTATCTAGGATAAATGAACTAAATATGACAAATTCGCATAAGCTTTAAGCTAAATCGAATCTGTCGTTGTTCATCACTTTATTCCACGCTTTTACAAAATCACCTACAAATTTAGCTTGTGAATCACTGGTTGCATATACTTCAGCAATGGCGCGTAATTGAGAGTTAGAGCCAAACACTAAATCAACGACAGTGCCAGTCCACTTTACTTTGCCAGATTTGCGGTCAAGGCCTTCTAGCACGTTTGCGTCGGCGCTCGATTTTTGCCATTGCGTGCTCATATCGAGCAAGTTGACAAAAAAGTCGTTGCTTAATGTTTCAGGCTGTTTGGTGAAAACACCGTGTTTAGCTTGGCCTACATTGGCATCAAGTACGCGCAAGCCACCCACTAACACCGTCATTTCTGGCGCAGTTAGGTTGAGCAATTGTGCTTTATCTACCAACAACTCGGCGGCAGAGGCAGGCACACCAGGCTTAATAAAGTTACGGAAACCATCTGAAGTTGGCTCTAACACTGCAAATGAGTGCGTATCGGTTTGTGCTTGTGTGGCATCCATACGGCCAGGCTTAAATGGCACAGTGATTTTGTGGCCCGCTTTTGCAGCAGCAGCTTCAATCGCAGCACCGCCGCCCAATACAATGATGTCGGCCATAGAGATTTTTTTACCACCAGATTGTGCGTTGTTAAATGCTTGTTGTACCGCTTCTAATTTAGCCAATATTTGCGCTAGCTCTGCAGGCTGGTTGGCTTGCCAATCTTTTTGTGGCGCCAAGCGAATGCGTGCACCATTGGCGCCACCGCGTTTGTCTGATTCGCGATAAGTTGATGCAGAAGCCCAAGCAGTGCTGACCAATTGCGAAATAGATAGGCCAGAAGCCAACAATTTTGTTTTTAGGCTAGCAATATCACTAGCATCTACCAATTTGTGGTTCGCCGTAGCAATCGGGTCTTGCCAAATGAGCTCTTCACTAGGCACCAATGGGCCAAGATAACGTGTGATAGGTCCCATATCGCGATGCGTTAATTTGTACCAAGCACGTGCAAAGGCGTCTGCAAGTTCTGCTGGGTTAGCGTGAAAACGGCGCGAAATTTTCTCATACGCCGGATCCATACGCATCGCCATGTCGGCGGTGGTCATCATCGGTGCATGCCGTTTGGCAGCATCGTGAGCATCTGGCACTGTGTTGGCAGCAGATGCGTTACTTGGCGTCCATTGGTGCGCGCCAGCAGGGCTTTTGGTGAGTACCCAATCGTAGCCAAACAAAGTGTCAAAATAGCCGTTATCCCATTTAATTGGGTTTGGCGTCCAAGCACCCTCAATGCCGCTGGTGATTGCATGAACGCCTTTACCCGTGCCAAAATCACTGGTCCAGCCAA
>JAYVRE010000061.1:0-10635 GCA_043776535.1 Methylotenera sp.
TTTAATGAGTAACGAGAATTTATGTCGCATTTAATGAATACTTACGGTCGTCAGCCTATCACCTTCACGCATGGTAAGGGCGTGTGGCTGTGGGACGCAGATGGTAACCAATATCTAGACGCGCTGGCTGGCGTGGCGGTGAACGGGCTTGGTCACGCACACCCAAAACTGGTAAAAGCCATTTCGCAGCAAGCGGCAAAACTGATTCACGTTTCTAATATTTATCACATAGCTGAACAGGAAGCTTTGGCGGATAAATTGGTCGAAATATCTAACATGGATAAAGTGTTTTTTTGCAACTCAGGTTGCGAGGCCAACGAGGCGGCAATTAAGATAGCTCGGCTTTACGGGCATAATAAAGGGGTTGAAAACCCCGAAATTATTGTGATGGAACGGGCTTTTCATGGCCGCACCATGGCGACGCTTTCGGCTACAGGTAATAGAAAATCGCAAGCAGGTTTTGAGCCCTTGGTGTCCGGTTTTATCCGCGTACCATATGATGATTTAGAAGCGGTGAAAGCAATCGCCTCGCGCAAAAATAACGTGGTGGCGATATTGGTAGAACCTGTGCAAGGTGAAGGCGGCGTACATATTCCCGTTGACATGCGCGCCTACCTGCAAGGTTTGCGGCAAGTGTGTGACGATAACGCTTGGTTATTGATGCTAGACGAAGTGCAAAGCGGCATTGGCCGCACTGGCACTTGGTTTGCGTTTCAACATACGGGCATGGTGCCAGATGTGATGACGATTGCGAAAGGTTTGGGTTCGGGTGTGCCGATTGGCGCGTGCGTGGCCAAAGGCACGGCGGCCGAGGTATTTACCCCTGGCAAACATGGCTCTACGTTTGGTGGCAATCCGCTGGCAACCACGGCAGGCTTGACGACACTGAATGCTATTGCTGACGAAAAATTGCGTGAAAATGCGCAACAAATGGGCGACGTTATTTGCGATGGCCTGCGAACCGCATTAAATGGACTTGCTGGCGTGGTGGTTATTCGTAATGCGGGTTTGATGATAGGCATTGAGCTGGATAGGCCTTGCGCCGATTTGGTGAAAATGGCATTAGCAGATAAATTGTTGATTAACGTAACCGCCGAAAAAGTGGTGCGTTTATTGCCGCCTTTAGTGATTAACGCGGTAGAAGCGAATGAGCTTGTAAGCCGCTTGGCAGCTTTGATTAAGACATTTTTGCATCAACCAGATAAAGTTTAGAAAGCATGGCAGCAATCAAGCATTTTTTGCAGTTTAACGATTTAAGCACCGATGAGCTTAATCATATCTTTGCGCGCGCCACTTGGATAAAAGGCCAGTTTAAAAGTTATAAGCAATATTGGCCGCTGGAAGATAGAACGCTGGTGATGATTTTTGAAAAAGCCAGCACGCGGACTCGATTATCTTTTGAGGCGGGTATGCAGCAATTGGGCGGCTCGGCGATTTACTTGAACACGCAAGATTCGCAGCTAGGCCGTGGTGAGCCAGTAGAAGACGCAGCGCAAGTGATTTCACGCATGAGCGACTTGGTGATGATTCGCACCTTTGAACAGGAAATTATCGAGCGCTTTGCCGCCAATTCGCGCGTGCCAGTGATTAACGGTTTAACTAACGAATATCATCCTTGCCAAATTTTGGCGGATATTTTCACTTATATCGAACATCGAGGGCCGATTAAAGGCAAAACCGTGGCATGGATTGGCGACAGTAATAACGTGTGTAATACCTGGCTGCAAGCTGCAGAAATGCTAGACTTTAATGTGCATGTTTCGACTCCACCAGAGTATGAGGTGGAGCCAGAACGCGCCAATTTGTATGGCTTTGATCACTTTGAAACTTTCGCCGACCCGATGGATGCGGCCAAAGGAGCGGATTTAGTGACCACTGACGTGTGGACGAGCATGGGTTTTGAAGCGGAAAATGCAGAACGCTTAAAAGATTTCGCAGATTGGCAAGTTGACGCAGATATGATGCGCGCAGCCAACAAAGACGCGCTGTTTATGCATTGTTTGCCCGCGCATCGTGGTGAAGAAGTGGCGGCTGATGTGATTGATGGCGCACAATCGGTGGTGTGGGAAGAAGCGGAAAATCGCTTGCACGTGCAAAAAGCACTGATGGAATATTTATTGTTGGGTAAAGTTTAGCTGTAGGGTGGGTTAGCTGCAAAGCAGCGTAACCCACCAATAGTGCAAAATCTATGGTGGGTTACGGCTTCGCCTAACCCACCGTCGTGTTAATAAGTGGTGGGTTACGGCTTCGCCTAACCCACCCTACAAGAGGGTGTTTAGAAGTTATGAGTAATATCAAAAAAGTAGTTCTCGCCTATTCGGGCGGCCTTGATACTTCGGTGATTTTGAAGTGGCTGCAAGACGAGTACCAATGCGAAGTGGTGACGTTTACTGCCGATTTAGGCCAAGGTGAAGAGCTAGAACCCGCGCGGAATAAGGCTAATAGCGCAGGTGTAAAAGAAATTTATATCGACGATTTGCGCGAAGAATTTGTGCGCGATTTCGTGTTCCCTATGTTTCGTGCCAACACGGTGTATGAAGGTGAATATTTACTTGGCACTTCAATCGCGCGGCCGTTAATCGCCAAGCGCTTAATTGAAATTGCGGCGGAAACCAATGCCGATGCCATTTCGCACGGTGCGACTGGCAAAGGCAACGACCAAGTGCGTTTTGAGTTGGGTGCGTATGCCCTAAACCCAAATATTCATATCATCGCACCTTGGCGCGAGTGGGATTTACTAAGCCGCGAAAAGCTAATGGCTTATGCTGAAAAAAATAATATACCCGTAGAAATGAAGCACAAACAAGGCGGCAGCCCATACAGCATGGATGCCAATTTGCTCCACATTAGCTTTGAAGGCCGTCATTTAGAAAACCCAGCGGCGGAAGCCGAAGACAGCATGTGGCGTTGGACGGTATCGCCAGAAGCCGCGCCAGATGCGGCAGAATACTTGGATATTGAATACGTAAACGGCGACCCAGTTTCGCTAAACGGCGAAGTCATGAAGCCGCATGATTTGTTGGCGCACTTGAATAAACTTGGCGGCAAACACGGTATTGGCCGATTAGATTTGGTGGAAAATCGCTACGTCGGCATGAAATCGCGCGGTTGCTACGAAACGCCAGGCGGCACGATTATGCTCAAAGCGCATAGAGCGATTGAAAGCATCACTCTTGACCGCGAAGTGGCGCATTTGAAGGATGATTTAATGCCGCGCTATGCCAGCATGATTTACAACGGCTATTGGTGGAGTCCTGAGCGTTTGGCGCTGCAAACCTTGATAGACCACACACAAAAATCTGTGAATGGCTGGGTGCGGCTAAAGCTTTACAAAGGCAACGTGATTGTGGCAGGTCGCGATAGCAAAACTGACTCACTTTTCGATTCATCAATTGCGACTTTCGAGGACGACAAAGGCGCGTACGACCAAAAAGACGCGGGCGGCTTTATTAAGCTTAATGCGCTAAGAATGCGCATTGCGGCAAATTTGAAAAACCGTAAAAAATAAATCATGTTGAATCAAATAACAGCTTACGATTCCACCTTGCGAGACGGCGCACAGGCGCAGGGCATCTCGTTTACGGTGGAAGACAAGCTTAAAATTGTTGAGCGCCTAGACTCGCTGGGCATTGGTTATATTGAAGCGGGCAATCCAGGCTCGAACCCAAAAGATTTAGTGTTTTTTGAGCGTGCGCGTGCGCTTAAGCTAAAACACGCCAAAATCATCGCATTCGGCAGCACGCGTAAGCCCAATATCCATGCGGCTTCTGACGGCAATTTGCAATCGCTATTATTAGCAAATACGGATGCGGTGGCGATTTTTGGCAAAAGTTGGGATTATCAAGTTACCGATATTTTGCGTACAACTTTGGATGAAAACTTGGCAATGATTGCCGACAGCGTTGCGTTTTTAAAAGCGCAAGGCAAAGAAGTGATTTTTGATGCCGAGCATTTTTTTGACGGCTACAAAGCCAACGCGGAATATGCGCTCAAAACGCTGCAAGCCGCCGCAGATGCGGGCGCAGACGTGTTGTGCTTGTGCGATACCAATGGTGGTACATTCCCTGATGAAGTGTTCAGCATTACGCAGAAAGTGGTTGAAAAGTTTGATTGCCTAGTGGGTATTCATTGCCATAATGATTGCGAAATGGCGGTGGCTAACTCGGTTGCGGCGGTGAAAGCGGGTGCCAAGCAAGTGCAAGGCACGATTAACGGCATCGGCGAGCGTTGTGGCAATGCGAACTTGTGTTCGATTATTCCGAACCTGCAATTAAAACTGGGTTTATCAATCATTCCCAAAGAAAATATGGCGGATTTAGCCTCAGCGGCGCGCTTTGTGAGTGAAGTCGCAAATATAATGTTTAACGATAAAGCCGCTTACGTAGGCCACGACGCGTTCTCGCACAAGGGCGGCATGCACATTGATGCGGTAACTAAAAACCCGATTTCGTATGAGCATATTAACCCAGCGCTGGTGGGTAATGCGCGGCATATTTTGGTGAGTGAAGTGGCAGGGCGCAGTGCGCTGTTGGCCAAAATTAACGCGGTAGATGTAAGCTTGACCAAAGATTCAATTGAAACCAAGCGCATTTTAGAGCATCTAAAATCCTTAGAGAATGATGGTTACCAATTTGAAAGCGCTGAGTCTTCATTTGATTTGTTGATACACAAGCAACTAGGCCATTTTCAGCCGTTTTTTGAGTTAAATGATTACAAAGTCAGCGTGCAAGAGTTTTCTGAAAGTCGTAGCAATAACGCTGTTGCCAAGGTGAAAATTACCGTGGCAGGGCAAGTAGAAAGCGCAACGGCGGAAGGTGATGGCCCAGTAAACGCGCTGGATAAGGCGATTCGTAAAGCGCTAGAACGCTTTTACCCACAAATAAGCGAGGTAAAGTTGATTGATTACAAAGTACGCGTGCTGGATTCGGATAAAGCCACCGCAGCCAAAGTGCGCGTGCTGATTGAATCGGCCGATCAACATCGCAGTTGGACGACCATTGGCGTATCGACCGATATTATTGACGCGTCTTGGCGCGCCATGTGTGATGCGATTGAGTACAAGCTGTTGCAAGATTCTCAAATTGCGAAACGATTGGCAGTAGCTTAACTTTTTATAAGCTAAAACAAAGGTTTTTACAAAGGAATGATCATGGCTGGAAGCAATTTTATAGCAAAGACCCTTTACGATAAATTGTGGGACACACACGTGGTGCATGAAGATGCTGACGGCACCTGCTTAATTTATATCGACAGACATTTGGTGCATGAAGTCACCAGCCCACAAGCGTTTGAGGGATTGCGATTGGCTAACCGCAAACCTTGGCGTAACGACACCATCGTGGCGAATCCTGACCACAATACGCCGACTAAAGATTGGGCAAAAGGCATTGAAGACCCGATTTCACGCTTGCAAGTTGAAACGCTGGATGACAATATTAAAGAATATGGCGCGCTGGTGTACTTTCCCTTTAAGCACGCTAACCAAGGCATTATTCATGTGATTGGGCCAGAACAAGGCACGACTTTGCCTGGTATGACGGTCGTGTGTGGCGATAGCCATACCTCTACGCATGGCGCATTTGGTGCATTGGCGCATGGCATTGGCACGTCTGAAGTTGAGCATGTGTTAGCCACTCAAACATTAATTATCAAAAAATCCAAAAATATGTTGGTGCGTGTTGATGGAAAGCTGGGTGTTGGTATCACTGCTAAAGACGTGGCCTTAGCCATTATCGGCAAGATCGGTACGGCTGGAGGCAATGGCTTTGCCATTGAGTTTGGTGGTGAAGTGATTCGCGCGTTAAGCATGGAAGGCCGCATGACGATTTGTAATATGGCGATTGAAGCGGGCGCGCGCGCAGGTATTATCGCGCCAGATGCGAAAACAGCCGAATATTTAAGCGGCCGCCTATACGCACCAAAAGCTAAATATTGGGATAAAGCCGTGGCTTATTGGAACACGCTTAGCAGTGATGCTGATGCAAATTTTAATGCAACAGTAACGCTTAATGGCGCTGATATTGCCCCGCAAGTCACTTGGGGTACATCGCCAGAGCAGGTGTTGCCAATTGGTGGTCGCGTGCCTGACCCAGCCAATGAGAAGGATGCAACCAAGCGCACCAGCATAGAAAATGCTTTAAAATACATGGGCCTAACCCCTAACACGCCTATAGAAGATATTAAATTAGACAAAATTTTTATTGGCTCTTGCACTAACAGCCGTATAGAAGATTTGCGCGCCGCCGCCGTGGTAGCTAGAGGCAAAAAAGTGGCTAGTTCCATTCAATTGGCGCTGGTGGTGCCAGGTTCTGGCATGGTAAAACGCCAAGCAGAAGCAGAAGGCTTGGATAAAATATTTTTAGACGCAGGTTTTGAGTGGCGCGAGCCAGGTTGCAGCATGTGCTTGGCCATGAACGCTGATAGATTAAGCCCTGGCGAGCGTTGTGCTTCAACCAGTAACCGCAACTTTGAAGGCCGTCAAGGCCAAGGTGGCCGCACGCATTTGGTCAGCCCAGCGATGGCTGTGGCAGCGGCGATTGCTGGCCATTTTGTAGATGTAAGGACAATATAACTTTCCCCTTTGCCAGCAGGCTGTGTCAGGCCATCCTGGTAGGGGGAGGGTGATTAAATTTAGGAAGACTTTAGGATTTGATTTAGGATATAAAACTATATGAAAGCATTTACCCAATTAACAGGTTTAGCTGCGCCGATTGACCGCGCCAATATTGACACTGACGCGATTATTCCAAAACAGTTTTTAAAGTCAATTAAACGTTCTGGTTTTGGCCCGTATTTGTTTGATGAATGGCGTTATACCGACCATGGCGAGCCAGGCATGGATTGCAGCACGCGACCATTAAATCAAGATTTTATCTTAAACCAAGCACGCTACAAAGGCGCACAAATTATGTTGGCGCGCGAAAATTTTGGTTGTGGCTCTAGCCGAGAACACGCACCGTGGGCGATTGAAGATTATGGCTTTCGCGTGATTATTGCGCCTAGCTATGCCGATATATTTTTTGGCAATTGCTACAAAAACGGCATGCTACCAATCGTGGCTAGCCACGCGGTGGTAGATAAGTTGTTTAATGAATGCGAAGTCAATGTTGGCTATGCGCTAAATGTCGATTTAGCTTCGCAAACTGTCACATTGCCTTCTGGCGAGACTTTTGGTTTTGAAATCAATGCAACATCCAAGCATAACTTGCTCAATGGTTTAGATGAAATTGGTTTAACCTTAATGCATGCGGCTGAAATTAAAAAGTTTGAAGTGAAACATCAAGCCACACAGCCTTGGCTGTTTACCTAGACTTGTTTACTTAACAATATGACTCCTTCCCCCCTCGATGGGGGAGGGTTGGGGAGAGGGTGGCAAGTTGAAAAGTTATCCCCTCTCCCTAGCCCTCTCCCACGAGGGGAGAGGGGAGTTGAAGATTTTAAGTTATTAATTTTTAAGGAAAATTGAATGAAAATTGCAGTACTCGCTGGTGATGGCATTGGCAAAGAAATTATGGTGCAAGCCTTGCGCGTGTTGGAAGTGTTAAAAGCAGAAGGTATGCCGATGACGTTTGTGCATGCACCATTAGGTGGCCAAGCGTATGATGAATACGGCCACCCTTACCCAGAATTCACGCAAAAAATCTGCCGCGATGCCGATGCAGTGTTGCTTGGCGCGGTTGGCGGCCCGCAATACGATAACTTAGAGCGTCCGTTGCGCCCAGAGCGTGGTTTACTGGCGATTCGTAAAGATTTAGGTTTGTTTGCTAATTTACGCCCCGCGGTGCTGTATCCTGAGCTGGTGAACGCCTCTACCCTTAAGCCAGAAGTGGTTTCTGGATTAGATATTATGATTGTGCGTGAGCTCACAGGCGACATCTATTTTGGCCAGCCGCGTGGCATTCGCGTGGGTGAAAGTGGCGAGCGAGAGGGCTTTAACACCATGATTTATAAGGAATCTGAAGTACGCCGTATTGCCCACGTTGCATTTGAAATCGCCATGAAACGCCGCAAAAATGGCCAAAAAGGTAAATTATGCTCAGTAGATAAAGCCAACGTGCTAGAAACCACCGAATTCTGGAAAGAAATTGTGATTGATGTCGCCAAAGAATACCCGGAAGTTGAGTTAACGCACATGTACGTGGATAACGCCGCCATGCAGTTGATTCGCAACCCAAAACAGTTTGATGTGATGGTAACAGGTAATATTTTTGGTGATATTTTGAGTGATGAAGCAAGTATGCTTACTGGCTCAATCGGCATGTTGGCATCGGCTTCATTGAATGAAACCAAAAAAGGCTTGTACGAGCCTTCGCATGGCTCTGCGCCTGATATTGCGGGCAAGAACTTGGCGAATCCAATCGCAACCATACTTTCTACCGCTATGATGTTGCGTTACACTTTCGATAATGAAGCTGTGGCACAGCGTATTGAAAACGCGGTTAAAAAAGTACTGGCAGCGGGTTATCGTACGGGCGATATTTTTGAAGCAGGCACTAAAAAAGTATCTTGCAGTGAAATGGGCGACCAAATCGTCGCAGCAATGTAAATAATTACTATAAATATTTGAGGATAAAAAATGGCACAATTTGATAATGTAAGTGTTAAAAAGAAAGCCAACGTGTATTTTGACGGCAAATGCGTCAGCCACACCGTATTGCTGCCAAACGGCACGCGCTCGACGATTGGCGTGATTTTTCCGAGCAGTTTGACGTTTAACACGCAAGCGCCAGAGTTGATGGAAATCAATTTAGGCAGCTGCAAAGTGCGTTTAAAAGGTGAAGAAGCATGGAAGACGTATGGAGTGGGTGAGAAATTTACTGTGCCAGGAAATTCTTCCTTTGAAATCGAAACGACTGAAATGTTGGATTACGTTTGCCATTTTGAGTAATTTTTACTGTCATGCTGAACTTGATTCAGCATCTTGAATGAATTTATCAGATTCTGACTTTCGTCAGAATGACAAAGTAAAATAAGGAAATAAAAATATGCCAAGTTTTGACATCAGCTCCGAAGTCGATAAAGTCGCGCTTAAAAACGCCATCGATACCACTGACAAACAAATCACCAACCGCTATGATTTTAAAGGCACGGCGGCCAAGGTGGAGTTTAATGAGAAAGACAACATTATCACCATTCATGGCGATAATGATTTTCAGTTGGATCAAATTAAAGACATTTTGTTGCCCGCGATGGAGAAAAAAGAGCCTGATTCTACCAAGCGTTTAGAGCATAAAGACGTGCAAAAAGTCGGCGGCAATAAAGTGAAGCAAGAGCTTAAAATCAAGGCGGGTATTGATTCTGAGCTGGCAAAACGTATTACAAAATTAATTAAAGATTCTGGCCTAAAAGTGCAAGCCAGTATTCAGGGTGACGAAGTGCGTGTAACTGGCGCGAAGCGCGATTTGCTGCAAGACGCCATCGCATTTTGCAAGAAAAGTGTAACGGATTTTCCGTTGCAATTTGGTAATTTTCGCGATTAGTATTTATTAATATTTAAGGAAATTTGATGACAAAAGTGATGGTTGTATTGTTTGCATTAACGCTAATGGCTTCTAGTTTAGTAGCTTGTAACACGGTGCACGGTGTTGGCCAAGATGTTGAAAAAGCGGGCGAGGCGATTAAAAAATCGACTCAATAAATAAAATCTATAAATAAGATAAATATAAGCAAAAAATCACTCAATAACAATTGAGTTTGGAAGCGAGAAATGATGTTAAAAGTAGGTTTTGTTGGCTGGCGCGGCATGGTGGGCAGTGTGCTGATGCAGCGCATGATGGAAGAAAATGACTTTGCGCTAATCGAGCCGCAATTCTTTACTACGTCGCAAGTGGGTGGCGCTGCACCTAGTGTGGGTAAAGATTCTGCACCATTAAAAGATGCAAAAAATATTGCGCATTTAAGTGCAATGGACGCGATTATCTCCTGCCAAGGTGGTGATTACACTTCTGAAGTTTACCCGCAATTGCGCGCAGCTGGCTGGCGCGGGCATTGGATAGACGCGGCTTCTACCTTGCGTATGGAGCAAGATGCAGTAATTATTCTAGACCCCGTAAACAAGCATGTGATTGAAGACGCGTTACATAGAAACGGCAAAGTTTGGGTGGGCGGCAATTGTACTGTTTCGCTTATGTTAATGGCGCTGAATGGATTGTTTAAGGCCGATTTGATTGAATGGGTTATATCCATGACTTATCAAGCGGCATCGGGCGCGGGTGCGCAAAACATGCGCGAATTACTGAATCAAATGGGTGAGGCGCACCGTGTGGCAAGTGAGTTTTTAAAAGACCCAGCTTCTGCGATTTTAGATATTGACCGTGAAGTGGCGGGCACTTTACGCGATGCTGCATTTCCAACTTCGAATTTTGGCGTGCCATTGGCTGGCAGCCTGATTCCATGGATAGACAGCGATTTAGGCAACGGTCAAAGTAAAGAAGAGTGGAAAGGTGGCGTAGAGACCAATAAAATATTGGGTCGCGCTGCCAACCCAATTCCAATCGATGGCCTGTGCGTGAGGATTGGCGCTATGCGCTGCCATAGTCAGGCAATGACAATCAAGCTTAAAAAAGATGTACCGTTAGACGAAATTAGCCAGATGTTGGCTGAGGCGAATGAGTGGGCGAAAGTCATTCCGAATGA
>JAYVRE010000062.1:0-2715 GCA_043776535.1 Methylotenera sp.
GTAGCACCAAAATGACGGATAAAGGAATTAGCAGGAAAAGGATGTCCATTAAGCCGTCTCCTGAACAGGCACTACACCGCGTGACAAACGTGCTGCATTGAGAATGACCAACAAAGAGCTAAGCGCCATACCCAAGCCCGCCAGCCATGCTGGCAGCAAGCCAACCACCGCTAGCGGCACACAAACCGCGTTATAGGCGGCTGCCCAAATTAAATTTTGCTTAACGATGCGCATGGTCCGTTTGGCTTGTGTAATTAAGTGCGGAACCATGGCTAGTTGCCCACCCATCACCACAAAATCAGATTGTGCTTGTGCTAGCGGCACAGCCTGTCCCATGGCGATAGAAACATGCGCACTCGCCAGCACTGGCCCATCATTCAGGCCATCGCCCACCATGGCCACTTTGTGACCTTTTTGTTGCAACGATTGAATATGCGTGAGCTTTTCTTGCGGTGTGCAGTTGCCAAACACACCATGAATGCCAACCATTGCAGCGATGCGCTGTACTGATTGCAACCTATCGCCCGATAACACTTGTACTTGTATGTTATTTTCCTGCAAGGCACGAATTGCTGAGATAGCATCAGGCTTGATGGCCTCCACAATTTCGAAACTGGCCAACCAACCTCGCTCTGAAACCAAATGCACCTTTGTAATGCCATCATTTAAAGGGTTAATATGCGCATTGTCCAAAGCACAAAATTGAGCAGAACCAAGCTTCAATTTGCCATATATTGAATTCGCTATTAGCCCTGACCCTGAAATTTCCTGCACATTTTCAATTTCAGGATTAGCCTTAACGATGGGGAATCTTTTAGAAGCCTCAACTAAAGCGCGTGAGGCTGGATGCAATGAATATTGAGCCAGCGAGGCAGCAATGTGTAAAGCTTGCATCTCGCTCAAGCTCACATCAGAGGCTATCGCACCGATTTTCATTCTATCCTCAGTCAGCGTGCCCGTCTTATCAAACACAACGATATCGATGGTGGTGAGCGCTTCTAATGCCTGCATCCTACGTACCAGTACACCACTCCTCGCAAGCGCACCAGAAACAGTCAGCATAGCGGCGGGGGTTGCCAAAGAAAGCGCGCACGGGCATGTCACAATCAACACGGCTACCGCCGCCATCAAAGCGCGACTGTGGTCAGTGTGCCATAACATGCCAGCGGTTACTATTGCGGCCAATAGCACTACCAGCAAAAAGGGGCGTGCGATTCGGTCTGCCAATAAGGCCAGCTTGGGTTTATCTACTGACACACGTTCCATTAGCGCAACAATTTGTGCATAACGGGTAGACTGACCAATCTTGTCTACACGTACTTGTACCGATGCGCTGAGATTGTGGCTTCCAGCAATGACCTCTGAACCAACAATTTTAGAAACAGGGCGTGATTCCCCCGTTAGCAAAGCCTCATCCGCGTTGGTGATACCCATTGTAATAATACCATCTGCGGGAAAAGCTTCGCCTGGCAATACACGCACTATATCGCCAATATTTAAGTTTCGCACGGCAATGCGCTCAAAACTACCATTGCTTTTCAAGCGCTCGATACTACTGGGCAATCGACGCATCAGCACATCCAACGCACCTGCGGTGCGGTCTCGCATCTGCAACTCTATCCAGCGGCCAGTCAACAGAAAAAATACAAACATGGTCAACGAATCAAAATAGACTTCACTACCCCACCAACCAGAAGGCTCAAAAGTGGCTGCTGTACTCACCAAAAAAGTAATCAGCATACCCAGTGCAACGGGCATATCCATGCTGATTTGATGTTGTTTTAAATCATTTAGCGCATTATTGAAAAATGGAGCGCAGGAAAAAAATATCACGGGTAGTGTCAACACCCACGAAGCCCAACGCATTAAACTCAGCATATCAGCAGACATTGAGCCAGGAGCAGATACATATACGGGGTATGCATACATCATCACCTGCATCATGCAAAAACCAGCGACCAACCAGCGCCAAAGCATAATCCGCTGATTTTTACGACGGTCATCTTGAGCAAAAGCATCGGACGCTGGCAACGCACGATAACCAGCCTTGCTGACTGCACGCATCCAATCCGAAGGCTTTGCTACATTTGAAGTCCAAACCAAACATGCACGACCACTAGTTGCATTCACATCGGCAATTAACACGCCAGGCACCGATCTTAATGCTTTTTCTATATTAATAGCGCAGGCAGCGCAGTGCATACCCTCAATGACTAATCGAGATTCCCATTCTTGATTTCCCCCACCATGAGCCTGACTAAAACTCGACCACTCAGAAAGCTCATCAAGTGCGACCCAAGCATCAGCATCCACCAAATTATTAGCAAAATGACTTTGAGGTTCGGCTGAAAGAATTGCTTGCATATCAATAACAATCTATAAGATTTGATAATGCCCCAACGTTACAGATGCAGCTACAGTTGGTATATTCGTGCAAACACGTAAGGGCAAATCCTTATACTATATTCATGCAGTTTGATGGACATTGATACATATCAAATCCTACAACTATAGGTTAAGAATAAAAATTCGATGATAACGATTAGAGAGTTAACCAGAGTTTTCTGGTTACATTTTTTTTGTTTGTACAGCGACTCTTGGACGAATCGAGACATTTAAATGAGGCTGTAAAAAATTCTGTGTAAATGATATTTTACCAATGACCATCAAAGGAAATTATCATGACCAGAATCAACAAGTCTGCAAAAGACTACC
>JAYVRE010000063.1:0-2689 GCA_043776535.1 Methylotenera sp.
CAATTTACCACCCAATATTTGCACGCCAACTTATTTGGGTGAACAAGCAAAAGAACTTGCCAAAACTTATGGCTTTAAAGTGGAGGTTTTGGAAAAAGCTGAAATCGAAAAGCTGGGTATGGGGTCTTTCTTAGGCGTTGCGCAAGGCAGTGTAGAACCGCCACGCTTTATTATTTTGCAACATTTAAAAGGCAATAAAGACCAAAAACCAACCGTATTGGTGGGCAAGGGCATCACTTTTGATACGGGTGGTATTTCCCTTAAACCTGGCACCGATATGGACGAAATGAAGTACGACATGTGTGGCGCTGCGAGTGTATTGGGCACGTTTAAAGCCGTTGGCGAGATGAATTTGGCTATTAATGCCATTGGCTTAATTGCCACTTGCGAAAATATGCCAGATGCTGGCGCGATTAAACCAGGTGATATTCTCACTAGTATGTCTGGGCAAACGATAGAAGTGCTTAATACCGATGCTGAAGGCCGCTTGATTTTATGCGATGCGTTGACCTACGCTGAGCGCTTTGAACCCAGCGCGGTGGTGGATATTGCCACGCTAACTGGTGCATGTGTGATTGCGCTTGGGCATCATCCTAGCGGCTTATTCAGCAACAAAGATGCACTGGCACATGAACTATTGGCGGCGGGCGAAAAGGCGCACGATAGAGCTTGGCACATGCCACTGTGGGAAGAGTTTCAAACCCAGCTTGATAGTAATTTTGCAGATATGGCCAATATTGGTGGACGTGCTGGCGGTAGCATTACTGCGGCTTGCTTTTTATCGCGCTTTGCCAAAAAATATGATTGGGCGCACTTGGATATTGCTGGCACGGCGTGGAAAAGCGGCAAAGAAAAAGGCGGAACAGGCCGCCCAGTAGCACTTTTGACAACATTCCTCGTGCAAAGAGCACAAAAAGCTAATTGATATAAATGACACGCATAGATTTTTATTTTAATGTGGCGGATAAGCAGCAAGTCATTGCGGATTTGGTGCAATCTGCTTTAAAAAAACGTCGCCAAGTCACTATTTTTGCGGCAGACGAGACTGCTGCAGGCAACGTGAGTGCCAATTTGTGGCAAAATAAGCCTGAGTATTTTTTGCCAAATGTGCAGTCCAATCATTTGCATGCCTCTAAAACGCCTGTGGTTATTGGCTTTCAGGGTGATGATTTAACACACGATTTAATGCAAGACGATATGCTGATCAATTTAACAACATATGAGCCTATTTTTTTTAGTAGATTTACGCAATTAGTCGAGTTGGTGAGCGACGATCACCAAGATAAAATGGCTGCGCGAGCACGTTTTAAATTTTATCGCGATAGAGGCTATGAAATTAAAAGCACTAATTGTGCGCAAATTTAAGTGGTGCGCAAATTAAGCTCAATTAGAAAACGTTTTGAATAGAGAACATGGTGACAGATAAAAAAATACCCTTGCTTACCGAGGTGTACCAACCAAAGCATAATGCGGAGCTTGAGTCAAGACCGAGGCTGTCCGACGCAACGTTGATTACCCCTGAATTGATTGCGCGCATAGCCGCTCATATCAAACCTAGGCTAGAAGCGGACATTTCTAGGACAGTGACGGAGAGCGTGCGCGAGGCATTGGGGAAAGATTTAGTTAAAGTGATTCAGGACGAGATTTTAACTTTGCAAGCCTCAATTGAAGCTAGAACAGTTGATTTTGTTGATAAAACAAAAGCAGACTTAAAAACAGATTTGCCTCGCATGTACCAAGCTAGCGCCAATACGGTGTTTAATAATCTTTCTGAAAATATTGCAAGTTTACAAACGGGCGCAATTTCAAAATTTGATACCACGCTTTCAGAGCGAATGCAAGCTGCTGTAAGTACGGCTAATATGCAAATTGGCTCGCAAGTGGAGGCCATACAAACAGACACCAGTGCGCGAATTATGCAAGACATTAGCCAGCAACTAAGCGCATTTCAAGCGCAATCGTTGGGCAATCATCAAGCTTTGTTAGATCAAGAAATGCAGCAGGTTTTTGAATCCATCCATCAACAAGGCAAAGGCGAATTACAAGAGCAGTTGCGAGCCATGCAATCTGAGGCTTTAGTTCAAATGCGCACCACGTTTATTGAGGCCATGCCATCTATATACACTGCCGCTGTTACGGAGCAGCAAGAGGCAATCGCCACGCAGATTGGTGAGCGTTTAAATCAAGAGATGGAGGCGTTTCAGGTGCAATCTATCAGCAATCATCAAGTGCAATTGGGCGATGCGTTGGCAGCTAACTTGGAAATATTGAGTCAAAATGCTAAACAAGATTTACAACAGCAAATGAGCTTGCTTCAGGCTGATATTTTATCGCAGATGGGTGCTACTTTTAATCAGGCTATCCCTAGTATTTACGCGGCTGCTGTAGATGAAGTTAAAGCTAAATTTGCCGACGAGATGACAGCCCAAAGCGTGCAGTTGCGGGACAATTTCTTAGTCACCATCAACGCCGATTTACCAGCGGTGCAAGAGGTGCTACGTGATAATATTCAACAAATAATGGCAGTTTCGCTACCCAGTTTAGAGCTTGATTTACGCAATCAATTAACAGCAGAGTTGCAAGATTTATTACTTAAAGTTAAGTTTGTGTTACCAAAGTAAACTAATCAGCATCAATTAAAGTTTTGTAAGCCTCAGCGCTTAAAAAGTGCGTGGTTTCAGTCACGTCA
>JAYVRE010000064.1:0-2682 GCA_043776535.1 Methylotenera sp.
TTAGCTGAAGTGATGAAAGAGGGCGGCGCTACGCAACGTCAACGTGCAGAAGCGTTATTAGCAAAAATAGCCTAATGCGCAGCATAAAAAAGCCGGGCTTCTAGCTCGGTTTTTTTATTTGTAACCTCATCAATTGTGCAAGATTTGACTGCATTTTTGGAATTGTAACCAGCAAAAATTATGTTGAAAATTAACGTCATCACACAGTTATTAGTATTTTTTATGCTGGCAATTTTGGTGAATGGAGCGCACTTGCCCGTACTTATCTATATTGCTGCAATGCTAGCACTGGGCTTAAATAGCATGGTTTTAAATAGCGTGAATAGTAACCAGTTTATTCGCTCACTTAAACGCTTAAAATGGTTTTTTTTGGTGCTGATTATTATTTTTGCATTTAATACGCCAGGCGAACATGTGCTGACGTCATCTACCAGTATCAGCCCAACTTATGAAGGTCTAATTGCGGGCTGTACGCAGGCGCTTAGAATAATGACCATGCTGGCCGCGCTGTCCTTGGTTTTGGCCTGCAACACAAGGCAGCAACTTATTTCTGGCTTTTATTTTCTATTTTCACCGTTGAATTATCTAGGGCTAGATGTAGAGCGTTTTGCCGCACGCTTGTGGCTAACTTTGTATTATGTAGAATCGCAGCAAACCGATAATCAACAGGGTTTTCTGGATAACTTAAAGAGCATGTCGCCTGCATTAACAAATGAAACTACGCATGACGATGTTGATATTAACTTTGCGCTGCCAGGGTTTACGCCGTTGGATTATGCGTCAATTGGACTGTTAGCCGCCTTGCTTATAGGGTTAGCAGCGAAAGCGTACGCCTAATATGCGTAATGCTTTAGGGGTAGAATATGATGGCGCGCCTTATTGCGGCTGGCAAAGCCAAACAGCAGGCTGCGGCGTGCAGGACCACTTAGAAAGCGCCATAGCAAAAATCGCCGAACACGACATACGTATCCACGCCGCAGGCCGCACCGATACTGGGGTTCATGCGCTGATGCAAGTGGTGCATTTTGATACTGAAACCATGCGCCCAGTCAGCGCTTGGCTGCGAGGCGTGAATGCTTTTTTGCCCAAAACTGTGCGTGTGGTTTGGGCTAAAGCTGTAGATGATGAGTTTCACGCACGTTTTTCTGCTAGGCAGCGCAGCTATCAGTATTTGCTGCTAAATCAGCCTACCGCGCCTGCTATCAACGCAGACAAGGCAGGCTGGTATCATTTGCCTTTAGATATAAAAGCTATGCAAACCGCGATTGCTTACTTGCAGGGCGAGCATGATTTTAGCGCCTTCCGCGCCAGCGAGTGCCAAGCCAGTTCGCCAATTAGAAGCTTGGTCGAAGCCAAAATCACGGCGCATAACGAGTTTATAGTTTTCAATTTTACGGCCAACGCATTTTTGCAGCACCAAGTACGCAATATGGTGGGCGCGCTGGTGTATGTGGGCAAAGGAAAATATCCGCCAGAATTCATTAAAATCTTGTTAGAAAACAAAGACAGAAACTTGTCGCCACCCACGTTTTCACCCAGCGGCCTCTACCTAGCGGGCGTGGCATACGATGAAAAATTTGCTTTGCCTAATACGCAACGCACATTAACGCTAATTTAACTAACAAGCAATATAACTGACAATTAGCAGCGTTTAAGTTACGCTTACAGATTATGGAAAAAACCAGCATCAATCAATTTAGAACCCGAGTTAAAATTTGCGGCATCACTCGTGTGGAAGACGCTATCAGCGTCGTCAATGCTGGTGCGGATGCCATTGGCTTGGTTTTTTACGCGCTCAGCCCGCGTGCGCTGACGATTGCACAAGCGCAGCAAATTGTGGCTGTGCTGCCGCCCTTTATAAGCGTGGTAGGCTTATTTGTGAACGCGCCGCAAACTGAAATCGAAGCTGTATTGTCAAAAGTTCGCTTGGATATTTTGCAATATCACGGCGACGAGACTGCGAGCGATTGCCAGCAAATAAACTTGCCCTATTACAAGGCAATCCGCGTTAAAGCAGATACAAATTTGTTACAATGTGAGGCTGAATTTAAAAGCGCCAAGGCCTTGTTGCTAGATACCTATTCAGAGGCGGCGGTTGGCGGCACTGGCCAAGTATTTGATTGGAATTTAATCCCGAATAACCTGACTAAACCTGTGATATTGGCAGGCGGCCTGACGGCGGATAATGTGGCTTTGGCGATTCAACAAGTGCGCCCTTACGCGGTGGATGTAAGCGGTGGTGTAGAGCAAAACAAAGGAATTAAGGATGCGGCGAAAATCGCGGCATTCATGCGGGGAGTGAGTAATGCAGATGTATGATATGCCAGACGCACGCGGCCATTTTGGCCAATTCGGTGGTATTTTTGTGGCAGAGACTTTAGTCGATGCGCTAGAAGAACTGCGCGTGATGTACGAAAAATATAGGCACGACCCTGTATTTTTGGCTGAGTATGCCTATGATTTGAAACACTTTGTTGGCCGCCCCAGCCCGATTTATCACGCTGAGCGCTGGTCTAACAAAGTCGGTGGGGCGCAGATATACTTAAAGCGCGAAGATTTAAACCACACGGGCGCACATAAGGTGAATAACACCATTGGCCAAGCTTTATTGGCGAAGCGCATGGGCAAGCCGCGTGTAATCGCCGAAACGGGTGCAGGCCAGCATGGCGTGGCGACAGCGAC
>JAYVRE010000065.1:0-2679 GCA_043776535.1 Methylotenera sp.
GCAAGAGTCCATCATTATGGAGCAGTCAGCCATTGGCGAGATTGCTGATGATATAAGTGATTGTTTACGCTGTGGAAAATGCAAGCCTGTGTGTACCACGCATGTGCCGCGGGCTAACCTTTTATATTCTCCTCGCAATAAAATTTTGGCTACGTCATTATTGATTGAGGCTTTTCTTTACGAAGAACAAACGCGCCGCGGCATTTCACTTAAGCATTTTGATGAGTTTAACGACGTGGCCGACCATTGCACGGTGTGCCACAAATGCCTAAACCCTTGCCCAGTGGATATTGATTTTGGTGATGTCACCATTAAAATGCGTAATTTTTTACGTGAGCAAGGCAAAAAGCAATTTAACCCTGGCACCGCTGCGGGCATGTTGTTTTTAAACGCAAAAGACCCCGCGACGATTAAGTTACTTCGCGCCGGAATGATTCAATTTGGCTATAAAGCACAAAATTTTGCACATATTTTAGCGAAAAAGTTTGGCTTGTTAAAAGATAAAATTCGCCCGCCTGCAACGGTTGGTAAGCCAGAAATTAAGGCGCAAGTAATACACTTTATTAATCGCCCAATGCCAAAAAAATTGCAGTCAAAAACCTCGCGTGCCATGCTGGGCATAGAAGATGACCATATGATACCGGTCATCCGTAATCCGCAAAAAGTGACTGAGGACAGTGAAGCCGTATTTTACTTCCCTGGTTGTGGCTCAGAGCGCTTATTTTCAAACGTCGGCCTAGCTACCCAAGCTATGCTGTATGAAGTAGGCGCAATCACCGTATTGCCGCCTGGTTATTTATGCTGCGGCTACCCGCAAACTTCTAGCGGCAATCACGATAAAGGCCTGCAAATCACCACCGATAATCGCGTGTTGTTTCACCGCGTGGCTAACACCTTGAATTATCTCGATATTAAAACAGTAATTGTGTCATGCGGCACGTGTATGGATCAACTGCAAAAATACGAGTTTGAGAAAATCTTCCCAGGTTGCAGGTTATTAGATATTCATGAATATCTCATGGAAAAAGACCAAAAGTTATCAGGCGTAACGGGTACAAGGTATATGTATCACGACCCATGCCATAGCCCGATGAAGACGTATAAGCCGCTAGAAGTCACCAATAAGCTGATGGGCACAGAAGTCGCGTTAAACGACCGCTGCTGCGGCGAGAGCGGCACATTTGCAGCTGCTCGCCCCGATATTGCCACACAAGTAAAATTCCGCAAGCAAGAAGAGCTAGAAAAAGGCATGGCCAAAATGGGCTTAACAGTTGGCTCGCCTGAAGAGAAAATAAAAATTCTCACCTCTTGCCCAAGCTGCCTGCAAGGCCTAGCGCGCTATGGCGACGATACGGGAATTGAGGCAGATTATATTGTGGTAGAAATGGCGAAGCATATTCTGGGCGAGAACTGGATGCAGGAATATGTGGAGAGAGTGAATAATGGTGGAATTGAGAAGGTGTTGTTGTAGTTAGTGTGGATAATTTCTTAATCGAATAAAGGTTATATATGTTGAAGATTTTAAAATGAAAACCCCTATCATCATTGTGATACTTTTCTCTTATATAACCTCTGCAGTTTCCGCATCAGAAGATAGTAAACTACAAGAGTTAATTTCTGTTAAGTCTATTAATTCACTTTCTAATGAATTCTTTTGTAGTGCATCTTTAAATCAGAATCTTGGTGTTTATCAAGATGCTGTAATTGGGCTTTCCAAACCAACTGTCAATGCTGAAACATCCAAAGGTATAGATAGAGTCGTTCTTAAACTATCAAAACACAAACTGCTATTGCTATCTAGAGAGGAGTTTGATAAGATAGAGTTTTCATTAGGTTTTCCGCTTAAAATTCTAGAAAATAATAACAATAACTTAGTCGCTATTTTTACAAGTCCTAATCCAACAGCTGTAACTACAATTACTTTGAGTTATAAAACTGGCATTGGAAGTTGGACGGCTGTAGTAAGCAATATGCAAACGCTATTAATTAAGCGTGTACAAAATAGTCCAAACATAAATGCGATGCTTTTAGTTTGTAATGATAAAAAAGATTAACTAAATTTTTAGGACATTTAAGTTCGTCGCTTTCGCGCGGCTGGCGAGTTTCTTTCTTTTGTGTAGCAAAAGAAAGAAACCAAAGAAAAGGCTACCCCATTGCCGCTTGTTTCCTTCGGTCTTAGCGCCGCATCTGGGCGGCTGCGGAACTCGCGCTTTCAGCGCTCAAACAGTCCTCGCCGCTTGCTCATTTTCTGGCTCAAGCTAAAGCGTGGCAAGGGGATTCAAAGGCAACACCATGCGAGTGCCGTCATTATGAGCCATTAGGCGAAGAATCCAGTTTTTGTAAGTTCAACATTTTCAATTTGTTTAAACTGTGCTGCCAATAATGGCTTGTTGCTTGACTAAATCGGCTAAAATTTCTGCGCCAAATGTAATCATCGCACCAACATCTGGATGTGCGATTTCTTCTGCAAGCTTTGTCAATGCTTGCTTACCTGTCAATTTATTGGTTTGAATTAAATTGAGCAATTGAAAAGTAATGGGGTTTAATTCAATAAATTTAACCTTGTTTTCAGCGTTCCTAAACACCAATAAATACGTTTGTTCTACACCTTTTGGCAGGTGACGTTTAGAAATAGACTGCAAAGCGTAGTCGTAACTTAGCAGCATATGTGCAGGTGCG
>JAYVRE010000066.1:0-2676 GCA_043776535.1 Methylotenera sp.
TTACCGCCAAATTTTAAAAGTATCCACTATGCTGCACGGCTTGGTGGGCGAGGGTGCGCTGGTTAAACGCAACGATAAAGAGCAGCAAATCAACACCTTCAAACAAGCGCTAGATTGGCTGTTAAGTGAGGCACGCAACACCCTCAACATTCAACGCTACAAAGGCCTAGGCGAGATGAACCCATCGCAATTATGGGAAACCACCATGGACCCAGCCGTGCGTCGCCTGCTTAAAGTACAAATTGATGACGCTATTGCTGCCGATGAAATTTTTACCACGCTAATGGGCGATAACGTCGAACCAAGGCGCGCCTTTATTGAAAGTAATGCGCTGCGTGCAAGTAATTTGGATATTTAAAAGGGTGTGTTTGCTATTTTAGTTTATTGGAATTTAGATACGATAAAAATAAAGAACAATTGATTTTTAAATGAAAATAGCATGTATTATTAATTTAACAACCAGCCCAAATAAAAAATTAAGTTTTTATTTGGGGTCTACTTTGTGTTGGGCCTCAGGAGAGCGTATGAAATGGCGAGTGCCTGTAATTGCGACAATACTGTTATTCTCGGTCACAGCCCGAGCTGATCTCGCCGATGAACTCGAAAATATTATTGGTTACACGATCGTCGACTCAAAAACCATCGCATCTTGGTATGATGAGGATGAAAAAGAAGAAGGCGCATTCAAAGGTTGCAAGCATGGTCGGGTCATTGTTTTCACAGATAAAAAAACGCTTACTTGCGCTGAATACGGCTACCAATATGCATATCGACCGACCGCAATAATTTTGGCTAAAGAAGTCTCGTATCAGGGTAAATCTTTTTACGATTTCAAGATGATTGTAGAGAATGAAGTCTATGACATGCATCGCTAGGACCAAGATTTTCCAGTCTTGGTGGTAAATACTTGACTGAGCTTGTACGTTGGGCGTATAGAGTCTGAAATCGCTCAATATTCATTAACCACAGACATGGAGATAAAAATGAAACGTTTGATTGCTTGTTCTATTGCGTTACTTGTTACCACTTCTACTTTTGCTGACACTTACGTCAAAGGCCATACCCGCAAAGATGGTACATATGTTCAAGGTCACACAAGAAGCAGCCCAGATTCTTATCGCAGCAATAATAGAAATTCTGAGAGCAACGGGGGGAGCCGTCGAGATGAATACAGCAATAATGGCGCAACAAATAAATTAAACTCAAGCTATAGTGTTTACGACAATGACAAAGACGGTATAAGCAATCCTTACGACCGCAAACCAGAGTCGGGTAATAATGCTTGGTAACACTGCGCCTAACCCATCCATCAAGCGGGACGCGCTAAAGCGCGCCCCTTATGTCAGACGTTAGGAATTTAGATGCTTGATGAATACCCGAGAATGCTGTTCAGGCCAGCAAAAGGCGAAGGCGAAATGTTATGGGGCGAAAGAGTTGATAATTTAACCGTTTATTCATTTCAAGAAGAATCATCCGCTATAAAAGAAAAATGGATTCGTGACCCAAGCCAAGCTTGTGCTTTATCCGCAAAAATGAAAAAACATTCAATTTTGTTCGCATGGTTTGTGAGCCACTGGCAGTTTTGGGTTACTACAATCATTGCTATCATAGTTGCTGTAATTTCCATAAAGTAAACCAAACGTAAAGCCAGATATAAATGTCATTACAAATGTACAATTATTCATGTTTTTCATGCCCACCATTAACCCAAAATTCAAGCGAGAGTGGCTAAATCCAATCTCTTAATTTGTAAGTTAGACGGTTATGTTTTGTTCTTAGTAATTTTAAATATTTATACGGAGAAATGAATGAAAATAATTATTTTTGCAGCTATTGTATTTTTGACTGGATGCGCCAGCTCAGGAGTAGTTCCAATAGGGCAGGATACCTTTATGATTTCAAAACAAAGTTCTACAGGGTTCCATTCAGCAGGCTCTGTAAAGGCCGACATTTACAAAGAAGGTTCCGAATACTGTGCAAAGCTAGGTAAGGAGTTTCAGCCTGTCAACGACCAAGGTGTAGATGGTGTTCCTGGAAGGTCATTTGCTAATGCAGAAGTTCAGTTTCGTTGTTTGAGCAAAGGAGACGCTGAGTTAAGCCGACCAACGATGAAGCCAATGGCTAACATTAGAATTGAGCATGACATTCGGGAGAAGAAAGATATTCGTATTCAGGATTCTGGGGATATGTATGTGGAATTAAAAAAGCTGAAAGACCTTTTAGACAATAAAATTATTACCCAAGCAGAGTTTGATGCGCAAAAGAAAAAAATCTTGGAGAAATAAATAGCTCGTAGGGCGGAATAGCAAAGCGTATTTCGCCGAAATAAAAAATCTCCATACGGCGCATTACGTTTCACTAATGCGCCCTACAACAACTCAAAGCACCTTAAAACAACCCCACCCTGCAACCCGCATGGATACTACCTTGCAGGGCATGTGCTTTATGGATAATCGAGTTGTTTTTAGGTTTAAAATATGGCTTAAAACGTCACTATATCAAATGCTACTTTGCCAACCACGCGTTACAATCTCAACAAAATGTCATCATGTGGTAAACGATTTGGGCGATAATCATTAAAATTTTTAAGGATTGTTTATTTTATGTGTGATTACGCGACGCTAGTAAAAACTTTGCAGCAATTTGCCGAGCAATCTAAGCACAAACCGCTCACTT
>JAYVRE010000067.1:0-2664 GCA_043776535.1 Methylotenera sp.
ATCGGTAAATAAATTTTTGCCAGTGTTGCTACTAGTTTCGCCTGCCTGCAACAATTGCACGCTGAACGTTGTCAATAAAGAGAATAGAATAAGGTTTAAACAATGTTTCAAACAACACTCCAATTTTAATGCTAGATAATATAATCAATGACGGTTGCAAAAACTTGATAACATCCCAACCTACAGAGAATAAATACCGTAGAAAGTTCTAACCATGCGTTTTTTAATAGGCATAAGTTTACTCGCTTTTCCATTCGTAGAGATATTTCTGCTGGTGAATCTCGCGCAGAAATATGGCTGGTGGGTGCTATTTTACTTGGTAGTGATTGGCTTCTTAGGCTTACAGCTTATTCGTGGCGAAAAACTATTATTGTCTGCCAAAATGATGCAAAGCCTATCGGCAGGTGGCAACCCGATTAAAACCCTGCTCGGCAGCGCGCGCAATATGGTCGCTGGCGTGTTGTTGATTATTCCAGGGGTGATTACCGATATTCTCGCGGTGATATTATTGCTGATACCAATGAGTAAGCCTAGCCTTGCTGGTGCGACCAATAGCCAACATCAAGATTCATATCCACCAAATTCAAAAGCTGCTAACGATGACGTAATTGAAGGCGAATACGTTGAAATCAAAGAGGATTTTGATAAAAATCCTAGAAAATAGACTAATATAAAAAGTAAACAAGATAAAAAATAGAGATTAATCATGAGCCACCAAGTCACCATTAAAAATAGCGGCCATACATTTGAGGTGCGCCCCAGCCAAACCGTGTTGCAAGCCGCGATTGAAGCAGATATTCATATCCCTTATGGTTGCCGTAATGGCGCATGTGGTTCATGCAAAGCCAAGTTGGTTTCTGGCAAGGTAATGCATGACGATTACCAAACTAGCGCCATGTCAGCTGCCGAATTAGCCGCAGGCCACACGCTATTATGCTGCGCCCGCCCGTTAGAAGACATCATTGTAGAATGCCGCGAAGTGGGCGGATTAACAGGCCTTAAACCGCGCATTTTACCCGCGCGCGTAGCCAAAAAAGAACAACTATCGCACGATGTTATAGCGCTGCACCTGCAACTGCGCGCAAGTGAGCGCTTACAATTTTTAGCAGGCCAATATATAGAATTTATTTTAAAAGACGGCAAACGCCGCGCTTTTTCTATCGCCAATGCGCCACACGATGCTGAGTTTTTACAATTGCATATTCGCGTCATTCCAGGCGGTCAATTTGGCGAATACGTCGCCAACGAGCTTGCTGTCAAAGCCATATTGCGGCTAGAAGCGCCGTTTGGAAACTTCTTTTTGCGCGAGGATTCCAGCAAACCGATTATCTTTGTCGCAGGCGGCACAGGCTTCGCGCCCGTCAAAGGCATTATCGAACACATGCTACACAACAACATTAAACGCGATATCATTCTATACCGTGGCGCGCGCGTGGTAGAAGACTTATATATGCACGAGCTATGCGAAAAATGGGCAGAACTCACCCCGCATTTAACGTATATTCCCGTATTATCAGAACCCGTCGCAGGCGACAATTGGCAAGGCAGAACAGGCTTGGTTCACCAAGCGGTGTTAGATGATATAAAGGATTTAAACGCCTACCAAGCCTACGTATGCGGCGCACCAATCATGTGTGAGGTAGCGCATACTAGCTTTGTACAACAAGGTTTAAACGCAGATGAGTTTTTTAGTGATGCGTTTACATTTGCGAAACCTGTAGCGATGCCAGCATAGCTTCATCGCCTGGCGCATCTGCAACTAGCACTTTTAAGCCTATTTGTAAGGGCAAGTCGGCGATTCTGGCGTGGTTTACAAATAAAGTTACATTGTGTAACCAGTCTGCATCGCCCGCCAAATCTAGCAGGTGGCGCATGGCCTCACTGCTGGTGACGACAATGCCATGCAGTTTATTTTCACTATAAAGTTGCGCGAGTAAATCGCAATTGGTTTGAGGATTGATGCGTTGGTAGCATTCGGCAAAAGTGACTTGTGCGCCGCGTGCTTTAAGGGTTTCTGCCAATATGTCGCGCCCACCTACACCGCGAAAAATCATCACTTTTTTGTCTTGCATGGCGTGCATTTCGTCTAATGCTAGTAAAGATTCAGAGTCAAAACGGTCGTTTGGAATCAACACATCTTTCACGCCAAAGCTTTGTAATTCAGTGGCGGAGACAGGGCCGATGGCGGCGAAATTTAAGCTTGGTGGAATTCCCAGTTTTGCAATGCGCGGCATAGCGTTTTGTACGGCGTTGCTACTGATAAAAATTGCCCAATCGTAAGTCTCAATTTCGTTAATCACAACTTCAAATTGGCTGTAATCGTATAGCGGCGTGATTTCGATTAGTGGGAAAAGTATGGGCGTGCCGCCTGCTTGCTCAATTAATGCGCTTAGCTTTTTGGCTTGATTGGTTGGGCGGGTGATGGCGATGCCTCGGTCTTGTAGTGGTTTTGGCGACATTACCCCCTCTCCCCAACCCTCTCCCGCTTGCGGGAGAGGGGGTATGCGCTGCGGGAATTGCCCCTCGCCCGCAAGCGGGAGAGGGTGCCCAATAGGGCGGGAGAGGGGGTATTTAACATGTTATTAATTGATGAGGTTAATGTTTAACGTGATCAAGCGCAGCCAATATTTTATCCGCCCCGCGAGCCACTAGCTTTGCGGCCAA
>JAYVRE010000068.1:0-2652 GCA_043776535.1 Methylotenera sp.
CGCGCCTCGCCCGTGGTCATTTGCTTGTTGATTTCTTTCAGTTCTTTAATTGGAATGCCAACTTTTGCTTCCAAAGCAATCAGCCTATCCTGCTGGTCAACAATCGAGTGCTTAAAACGCACCAATTTCTCGATATACGGCTTTTCTAGGCGCAATTCGTTATCCAGCCAAGACAGATTTATTTCGTTGCCAGGAAAGCTTTTAATGAAGTGTGGGCGTGGCATACCCGATTTTTCTACGCAAAAATCCATTACTTTACGCTCGTGGCCACGCACTTCTTCTACTAAAACCCGCACTTGCTCGCATAAAGCTTCCACTTGTTTGGCCGAGAATCTAAACGCGGTAAGCTCTTCTAATACTTTCTCGTGTAATTTTTTATAGGCTGGCTCTTGTGAGCTTTTTTGTGCGCGAATCGCGTTCATTTCTGTATTCGCTTCGCGAATTGTCGCAAAACGTTTCAGCACTTCTTCTTTTAATTTAGCCAGTGCCTCTGCTGAAATTGCGGCTGCTTTTGCGCCATCTTCATCATCGCCTTCGTCGTCTTCGACTTCATCCTCTTCTTCATCGGCTGCTTCAGCCGCAATCGCATCTTCTAAGCCAATGTCGCTATCAATTAGTCCATCCACCAAATCATCAACACTGATTTCGTCTTTTTCAACTTGCTCCACCATTTTTAATAGTTGCGTAATGGTGGTTGGGCATGCTGCAATGGCATGCACCATATGCTTTAAGCCGTCTTCAATGCGTTTGGCGATTTCTATTTCGCCTTCGCGAGTCAGCAAATCGACCGTACCCATTTCGCGCATATACATACGCACGGGGTCGGTGGTACGGCCAAAATCAGAATCCACCGTAGCCAAGGCAGCTTCCGCTTCTTCCACCGCATCTTCATCGGTCACGGCTGCTGGCGCATCCGACATCAACAATACTTCAGCATCAGGCGCTTCTTCGTACACCTGAATACCCATATCGTTAATCATGCCGATAATGCCATCAATTTGCTCAGAGTTTTGCACGTCATCTGGCAAATGGTCGTTAATTTCGGCGTAGGTTAAATAGCCGCGTTCTTTACCCAAAATAATGAGCGTTTTTAGGCGACTACGGCGTGCTTCTGCGTCCATTGCTAGCGCTTCTGGATCTAGCGCCGCTTCTGCAGCAAGCTTTAAGCGCTCTTTTTCTAAAGTTTTGTCTGATTTTGGTCTGGCCATGCCAAGTCCTATCTAATAAGGCTGTATTCTAAAATTCTGAGTGTCGCGCAATTACGGGAAGCCCGCGATTATACCTCAAATTGCCCTTAATTTTAATGCAATTTTGCTTAAACTTTAGGCAAGTTGCATGTTAGAGCATTGTTTTTGCTTTAGGTTTTTTAGCCGTTAAATTTTTAAGCATATCGCGCTCTTCTGTCGTTAATGCACTTAATGGCTTTTCTTTTAGCGCATCAAGCAACCCGCCATCTTGCTTTTGTTGGGTAAGTTCTACTAGTTGGGTACGCGCGCCTTCAAATTCAAGCGCAAAATCTAAAGTTTCGTCCAATACATGCAATTCACGCTGAATTTCATGCAGCAATCTTGGGTCTATATGAGACTCAATGGTGTGCAAAAGTGCAGCAGGCTTAGATTGCGGCTGCTTAAGAGCCGCATGGATACTGGCTTGCATAAGCACATCTTCTTCAGTAAATCCTTGCGCAAAATTCAAATGCTCAGCTTTAGCCAAACTCGGTCGCATCAATAACATCAACACAAAGCGCTTTTTAATCGAGATTGGCGCGCGGCTTTGCTTTTGCGTTGCCTTAGCTGGCGGCCGATTGGGCGCAGGTAATTTCAGTAAGCTCTGCATTTCTGCTTCCGTCACTTCCGCGAGTTCTGCAATGCGCTTACGCAACATCAGCGAAAATCTCGGCGCGACAATTTGCCGCAAAATAGGCTCAGCTTCGTTTAAAAATTGCACTTTATCTTCTTGCGAATTAAGCGGATTTGCCTCGCTTAAATGCTGCACAATATACTGTGAGAGCGGCATGGCAGCTTGCATCTCAGCCTCAATTTTTTCTTTACCAAACTCGCGCACATAGCTATCAGGGTCGTGTTCTTTTGGTAGAAATAAAAAGCGTAATTTTAGGCCATCCGTTAATGCTGGCAGCGCATTCATGGCCGCGCGCCAAGCCGCAGTGCGGCCTGCGTTATCGCCATCAAAACAAAATACAATTTCATCGGTTTGGCGCATCAGTTTAGTAATGTGGAACGGTGTAGTCGCCGTGCCTAGCGCCGCCACCGCGTATTCTATGCCGTATTGCGCCAACGCCACCACATCCATATAGCCTTCTACCACCAGCACGCGGCCCGCATCGCGAATAGCGCGGCGCGCGACAAATAAACCATACAACTCATGGCCTTTTTGAAACAGCGGCGTTTCAGGCGAGTTGTAATATTTAGGTGTGTCTTCATTATTAATTACGCGTCCACCAAAGCCGATGACTTGGCCTTTTTGATCATGAATCGGAAACATAATACGGTCGCGAAAACGGTCGTAGCGCTTGCCTTGCTCGTTCTCGACCACCAAACCTGCGGTTTGCAAGGCTTCGTTATCGTAATTGCTAAACACGTTTTGCAAGTTTTGCCAGCCCGCTGGCGCATAGCCGATTTGAAATTTAGCCGC
>JAYVRE010000069.1:0-2650 GCA_043776535.1 Methylotenera sp.
CAAATATCCAGCTGGAAAAACGCGTTTATAAACCCAGATCAAGCCAAAGCCAGCGCTGAAGAAGACTTAACCCACGCTGCGGCAAAGGTGTATCAACTTTACCAACAAACCCTTAAAGCTTATCAAGCGGTGGATTTTGATGATTTGATTAAACTGCCTGTGGAGTTATTTGAGCAGCACGAAGAAGCATTGAATAAATGGCAACGCAAGCTGCAATACCTACTAGTGGACGAATACCAAGACACCAACGCTTGCCAATATAAACTGGTTAAAATGCTCACTGGCGTGCGCGGACAGTTTACCGCGGTGGGCGATGACGACCAAGCAATATACGGCTGGCGCGGTGCAGACGTGGAAAATTTACGCCAACTTACGACAGATTTTAGCAAGTTAAAAGTCATCAAGCTGGAGCAAAATTATCGTTCGACGGTAAGAATTCTAAGAGCAGCTAATACTGTCATCGCCAACAACCCCAGGATTTTAGATGGTAAGTTGTTTGAAAAGAAGCTGTGGAGCGACTTAGGCACAGGCGACATGATTCAAGTTTCTGCCGCCATGAGCGAAGAAAGTGAGGCGGAAAGCGTGCTGATGAAGCTGCAAGCGCACAAATTTGAGCACCGTACCAAGTTTTTAGATTACGCGATTTTATACCGTGGCAATCACCAAGCACGCGTGTTTGAGCAGCAATTACGCAACCAAAAAATCCCCTACACCGTCTCGGGTGGGCAATCGTTTTTCGATAAAGCCGAAATTAAAGATTTGGTCAGCTACTTACGTTTGGTGGCGAACGAAGACGACGACCCCGCGTTTATTCGCGCTGCGACTACGCCCAAAAAAGGCATTGGCAACACCACATTAGAACGCCTAGGTGAATACGCCAGTTTGCATAAAATATCCCTATTTGCGGCGGCGTTTGAGCAAGGTTTTCAGGCGGAAATTGGCAATAAGCAATTAGATGATTTACTGACTTTTTGCCAATATATTCAAAAAATACAAACCCGCGCCGTGCGCGACCCAGCGGGCGAAGTGTTGAATGATTTGCTTAATAGCATTCAATATGAAGCGTTTTTGTACGACAGCGAAGAACCACGCGCTGCCGAAAGCAAATGGGCAAATGTGCTAGAATTTACTGGCTGGCTGACTAAAAAAGGCGAATCTAGCACCGAGTTCGGCAATGAAAATGACGGCAAAAATCTGCTACAACTCACGCAAATGGTGTCGTTAATGAGCATGCTAGAAGGCCGTGAAGACGGCGAGCCTGACGCGGTAAAACTCTCCACCCTGCACGCCGCTAAAGGCTTAGAGTTCGGTCATGTGTTTTTAATTGGTGTCGAGGAAGGCATTTTGCCGCATCGCGAAAGTATCAACGCTGGCCTGTTAGACCCCACCAAAATCGAAGAAGAACGCCGCCTGATGTACGTAGGCATTACCCGCGCACAAAAATCGCTCAACATATCTTGGTGCAAAAAACGCAAACGCGCAGGCGAAGTACAAATGTGCGAACCCAGCCGCTTTATTGCCGAGCTTCCAACTGCCGACGTGCGCCATTTTGGCAACCCGTTTAACGACCCCGAAATTAGCAAAGATTTTGGTAAATCAAGATTGGCAAATATTCATGCCATGCTAGCCAAATAATGCCAACTCTGCTCTACCAACATGTTTATGTTGTAATATACCAATCTTTAATATGGCTAACTTTTAGAAATTAAGTTAAACCTTAAATATCGTTAATTTTTAAAGCTGTAATTGAGCGCCCATTGCACAATCCATTGATACAATCTGCCTTGTTTGCCCGCGTGCTATCAACTAGCAAGTTCGCGCTCGTTACCAGCAGCGTCATTGCAGCGCTTTTTGCTTATGCTCAACGTGAAGTGATTGCACTGCCACTCGTGTTAACTTGGCTTTCTTTGGTTATTTTAATCGCCATTATCCGTGCAATATATGTGCATTCATGTCTGCGAACGCCTTTGGATGAGCATTCCACCTTGCAAGCACAACTGGTAAAATTTCGCTACGGCACTATCATTGCTGGCTTAGCGTGGGGTTCAGCTGGCTTTCTAATGTTTCCGCCTAACAGCCCAGAACATCAAATGTTGTTAATTTTTATGCTAGCAGGGGTGTCGGCTGGTGTTGTCACAACTTATTCGGCCGATACTATCAGTGCAATCTCATTTGTCTTTGCACTACTCTTGCCGGCCATCATTCGCTTATTTATGCACCATAGCGCTATGTCAGATGCAATGGGCTTAGCAGGAATCATGTATCTCATCTTTATGGTGGTGCACATACGGCGCGCTAACCAAAGCTTGCTAGAAAATATTGTATTAAGGCTAGAAGCGGGCGAAGATAAAAGAACTATAAGTACCAGCTCCAACCGCTACGACGCATTATTGAGCCACTCGCCCATGGCCATTTTCCATTTCGACGCAAACCTTGTCATCACGCATTGCAATGAGCGCTACGCCGCCATTTTAGGTTTGCCTGCTGATGGCTTAATCGGCATTGAATTGATGAATTTCTTACAAGATCAATCTATTCTGCCCGCTTTGCAGAACGCTTTGAAAGGTGAAGTTGGTTACTACGATGGCTATTACAGCGCCAATTACGCCAATACCAAAAAATGGGTCAGCTTAATTTGCGTGCCATCCAT
>JAYVRE010000070.1:0-2649 GCA_043776535.1 Methylotenera sp.
AGTTTAAAGCCTGAGTTACGTAAATCGACACTGGCGTAAAACGGCGAAGCGTACTCTAACCATTGCGTGCGAAACCAATGCTCAATCTTTGGCATGTCATTCAGCATGCGCTTCTCTAAGCTAAGTAGCGGGCCGCTTAATGCGGTAGTTAAATGTGGAACCATATATCCTCTTTAATTATTGTAGCCTAATACTCCTTCCCCTTGCAGGGGGAAGGTGGGATGGGGGTGAACTTTGCCACTTATCTACCCCCACCCTAGCCCTCCCCCTGAAATGGGGAGGGAATATAGATGATGTATTTAAACGATTTTATGCGCTTGCAAATCCGCGTGATAGCTACTTCTAACCATAGGACCACTAACCGCATTATCAAAGCCCATTGCGTCCGCTTTTTGTTTAAAGTCGTCAAAAATTCCAGGTTCAACATAGCGCATTACAGACAGGTGATGCACACTGGGCTGCAAGTATTGGCCTAGCGTGAGCATGGATACTTGATGCGCGCGTAGGTCTTGCATGACTTGTAAAATCTCATCATCTGTTTCGCCCAAGCCCAGCATTAAGCCCGATTTGGTGGGAATGTGCGGGTACATTTCGCTGAACATTTTAAGCAAATTAAGCGAGTTTTGATAATCTGATCCAGGCCGTGCTTGTTTATATAAACGCGGCACGGTTTCTAGGTTGTGGTTCATTACATCGGGTGGCGCTTTGCGTAAAATTTCTAGCGCGATGTCTAAACGACCGCGAAAATCAGGCACTAAAATTTCAATTTTGATATTAGGCGAAGCTTGTCTAACCGCATGAATACAATCTACAAAATGCTGCGCGCCGCCGTCTTTTAGGTCGTCGCGATCAACGCTGGTAATCACCACGTATTTAAGTTGCATCTGCGCGATGGTACGCGCTAGGTTAGCGGGTTCGTTAGCGTCTGGCGGTAGCGGCTTGCCATGCGCCACATCGCAAAACGGGCAACGTCGTGTGCAAATGTCACCCAAAATCATAAACGTCGCCGTACCGCCGCTAAAACATTCACCGATGTTTGGGCAACTGGCTTCTTCACACACGGTGTGCAAATTATTTTCACGTAAGATTTTTTTAATCTCTTGAAAGCGTGTGCTGTCTGGCACTTTCATGCGGATCCACTCGGGCTTGCGCAACATGGGCTGAGGAATGATTTTGATTGGAATACGAGATGTTTTTTCGGCATCAATTTGCTTAACGCCGGCTATTTTTTTTACTGCTGCTATTGTGGCTTCGCTCATTAAATCAATTTTTCTGTCAGTATTTTTAACAAGTTTTCGCCCATTTGTTGCGGCGCTTTTCTAATGCCTAAATTTTTGGTTTGCGTGCTTTCTAGCCCCACATAACCACATGGATCAATCTCATTAAACGGCGCTAAATCCATATCTACATTTAAACTTAGGCCATGATAACAGCAATTATTTTTTAAACGTAGCCCGAGCGAAGCGATTTTTTTAGGCTTACCATCAACTTGCACATACACGCCAGGCGCATCGCTTTTCGCACTGGCTGCAATACCATGTTGAGCAAGCAATTCAATGATGCTCGCTTCCATGATATTGACGAGCTGGCGCACGTTTAAGTTGTGGCGTTTTAGGTCGATTAGCACATAAATAACTACTTGGCCGCTGCCGTGATAGGTGATTTTACCGCCTCTATCGACAAACACCACAGGAATAGTATTTTGTGGCAAACGCACATTTTTGCGATTGATGCCCAGCGTATAAACACTAGTATGCTCTGTAAGCCATATTTCATCAGGCGTTGTGGCAGTACGGCTTGCCGTAAACTGCTGCATGGCGACTAGCGTTTCTTGGTAATCAGTACAGCCCAAGTCTTTAACAATCAGGTCTTTAACAATCAAGTGTTGCATGAGTCAAGTTAGAGCACAAATTTCACCATAGGGTGAGTGGTTAAGACGCGATAAACGTCATCTAGTTGCAGCTTAGAACTGACATAAACCGTGCAGGTAAGGCTGATATATTTGCCACCAGAGCTACCGCGCATTTCAATTTGGTTTGCATCAAAGTTTGTGATCACGCTTTGAATAGCTTTAATCATTTCTTTGCTGAAGTCCGCATGAGTTTCGCCCATGACCTTGATGGGAAAATCGCAGGGAAACTCAATCAAGGTTTCTTGTGGGATTTCGGGCTCTGCAGGGAGATTGCTGGTAGTCACTTATTGGACTAACAATCTAATACTATCAAGTATTCTGCCAAAAAAGCCAGCTTCGTCAATAGCTTTGGCGGCGACTAATTTTTGTTGATTGATTATTTTCCCGTCTAGAGAAAAACTAATTTTGCCAATTTCTTGCCCCGCTTTAATGGGCGCTATTAAAGGTTGTTGGCTAGTCATGTTGGCCTTAACGCGAGCGTAGTCGCCTTTAGGTAAAGTTAAATAAAAATCTTTGTTCAGTGTGGCGGCCACAGTTTTATCTTGACCCTTATAAACACGTAAAGTGTTGATGGTTTGCGCTTGCTTATAGATTAAAGTTGATTCGTAAAATTGAAAACCATAATTGAGTAATTTTTGGCTCTCACTTGCGCGCATGGCTTCAGTCACTGCACCTAATACTACAGAGACTAAACGAGAATTGCCACGTTTTGAAGAGGCAATTAAGCAGTAACCAGC
>JAYVRE010000071.1:0-2648 GCA_043776535.1 Methylotenera sp.
ACATCACGCCATCTTGATAGATGGGACGTTGAATCGCCTTTAGGTTTATTGTTAGCACCTACCCATAGGCCTTTATCATTAAAACCAAAAATTGGTGTCAAGTCTTTTCTGGCGGATGCGGGCATAATTTCAGGCACTAAACTATCTAAAATCAATGGTTCAGATTGTGGGGTTGCATAGTAGCTGAGTACCATATGTGCTAATACGACTCCTCTGTCTTGATTCCTGATTGTTGCTCTGACGTAAGTAAGCCTAAGTTTGTCGTTAGGTACATTTAATATTTTCAGAAAAGTATATTTGGCAATGCTATAGTCTTCGCAATCGCCCGCATTACGGCCTATAGTTTCTAATGGTGTAGCCCAATAATCCGATTTTCCCCAAAGATCAATATCTTCAGCAAAATGAATCTTGCGATTAAAAAAATCGTTAATTTGTTTAAGTTTTTCTGTTTCTGGCGCAGATTGTAATGATGCAATTAATTCTTGAAGTTCTAGAGTGTTTTTATAGGCTTCTTCACCATATCTTTGTTTTGCATAGCCGCTAAACTTGTTGAAATCGTAACCTGCTGCGTAAATACCTGTAAAGCAAATCAACAGCACCATAAATGAAATGATGCTGTTGATTTGCTTTAAGAGAGTTTTTTTTTTGAAACCTGAAATAATTTTTATTCTAAAGTGTTGATGATTTCAAGAGCTAACAATAGTTCTTATATTATATTCTTAAGTAGTTGCTAGGATTACCTCTATTGGCCATCAGTACAATATATTTATACCCAAATGAGGTATTTAATGCGATTGTGAGATAAAGCATTAAATACCGCATTTGATTTTATAAATTAGGATACTAACATGGCAATAATCGGCAAAGTAGTTGCATTAACAGGCACAGCATACCTTATTACAGATAATGGTGCTAAGCGTGAGTTGCAGCTCGGGGACATTGTACAAGCGAGCGACACCATACTAACCTTACAGGGTGCAGAAGTCGAGCTTGAGTTGGTTAATGGGCGTCCTATGCATATTGGTTCAGAGCAGCTGGTTGCCTTTACAGAAGAGCTCACCAACATATTGGGCTTTGATAGTCTTGATGGTGCGGTAAACCTTGCCACGATAGAAACCGTCATTAAAGCGATTGAAAGCGGTAAAGACATTAGTGAAGTTTTAGAAGAAACAGCTGCTGGCAACAACGGCTTGATTAATGTATATGGTTTTGATTTTGTTGCTTTACTAAGAATTAATGATGTTCTCAATCAATTTGGCTTCGATTACGATTTTAATTTTAATAATAATATTGATGATAGGCCTATTGCTGATGTTCTTTTAAACGATGACGCTAATAATTTAGGTGCTGGTGCTATTGGCGGCGGAGGTGGCGGTGGTAGCTCTGGCAATATTCGCCCTACAGCAACTGCCAGCGTGGTCACAGGCAATGAAGACGCATCAGGCATCACCATTGGCTTAGCAGGTACCGACCCAGATGGCAATATCGTTTCATATCACATAACAACCTTGCCACCATTTAGCCAAGGCACACTTTATTTGGCCGATGGCACAACCCCAGTACTCACAACCACAGCGCTAACACCCGCGCAAGCGGCTGGCTTAGTGTTCAAACCAGCGCCAAACTTTAACGGTACGGTAAACCTTCCCTTCACCGCAACCGATAACGGCGGCGCGGTTTCTACGCCTGCCAATATCGCGATTACCATCAACCCAGCGCCAGATGCGCCTATCGCGGTGGCTGATGTAGTTAATATGAATGAAGATGCCACCAATGTTCCGCTAAACTTATTGTTTAACGACAGCGATCCTGATGGCACCACACCGACTATATCAAGTATCAATGGAATCACGCTAACGGGCGCAGCACAAATTATTGATGTTTATATTGGCGCAAGTCTTGTAGGCAAAGTTAATGTGCCCATAAGCGGCGCAATCACCTTTACGCCAACCGCTAATTTCAATGGTTCGATTAACTTCCCGTATGAGATTACAGATGGCACATCCGCTCCTGTTGCCAGCAGCGTCACTGTTAATGTGGCAGCACAAAACGACGCGCCAACCTTAACGCTTAGCACACCGCCGACCTTAACCCAAGGCACCGCCACTGTCGGCACAGTAATCAGCAACGCGACTGGCTTCGATGTAGATGGCGATACGCTAACCTACACTCTTACCAATAATCCAGGCGGCTTTTACGCTATCAATCCAAGCACAGGCGTAGTCACGCTTACTACTGCGGGCGCAGCACTGGTGAATGCAGGCAACGATCTGCCGCCAGTCGCAGTCACCGTAACTGATGGCATAGCCCCAGTCAACGGTGCGGTCACTGTACCTTTGACCATTGATTTACCAACAGTATCGATTGCAGCGGCCAGTGCTACTGAAGGTAGCCCAGTGAACTTTACGGTTAGTCTATCTGGCCTAAGCGCCACCCCGACTACAGTCACCTTTACCACCACCACTGGCACTGCGGGCGCCGCTGACTTTACTAGTGTTAACACTACAGTCACCATTCCCGCCAATACCTTGTCGGTAGTAGTCCCCGTAGCCACCGCCACTGACGCTGTCTATGACGGCACAGAACCCTTTACTGCCACCTTGAGCGCACCCGTGGGTGCTACCTTAGGTACGGCGGTCGCCATTGGT
>JAYVRE010000072.1:0-2635 GCA_043776535.1 Methylotenera sp.
GGGCAAGCTGGGTAGCCAGGCGCAGGGCGAATGCCTTGGTATTGTTCTTTAATTAGCGCATCTGTTTCCAGTTTCTCATCGCTAGCGTAGCCCCATAAATCGGTGCGGATGCGTTCGTGCATGTATTCGGCAAAGGCCTCGGCTAGGCGGTCGGCGAGGGATTTGAACATAATGCCGCTGTAGTCATCGTTCTCAGCTTCAAAGCGTTTTTCTATTTTATCGATGCCCAAACCTGCGGTGACGGCGAATAGGCCAATATAGTCAGCAACACCCGCTTGTTTGTCATTCCGATGCAAATCGGAATCTAGCGGCTTAAGACTCTGGACACCGACTTCCTTGGGTGTGTGAGCGGGTGTGACGGGGATTTTTGGCGCAACAAAGTCGCTTAAACATTGGTTTGGCCGCGCTACGCCTTCTATCACGGGTTTCACGCTTTGTTGCCTCATGCCGTAATAGGTAAACGCGACTTGGCTACGCGTTTCGTCGGTGTAAATCTCAATATCATCGTCATTCACCGTATTGGCGGGCATCAGCGCGATGACGCCATTAGCCGTTAGCCAGCGGCCATCGATGATTTTTTTAAGCATGCTTTGTGCTTCTGCAAATACTTTTGTCGCGGCTTCGCCCACTACTTCATCAGTCAAAATAGCGGGATAAAAGCCTGCTAAATCCCACGTTTGGAAGAATGGCGCCCAGTCAATGTATTGCGCGATTAGGTTTAAATCGATATTTTTAAACACGCGGCGGCCAATGAATTTGGGTTTCACAGGCGCATTCTTGCCTGTGAATTCAAGCTGCATTTTGTTCTTACGCGCATCCGCAATGCTTAACAACGGCACACCTTTTTTATTGGCGTGTTGCGTGCGCGCTTTTTCATAATCGGCCTGAATCTCGGCCAAATACGCGCCGCGCGTCTCTGGCGTAAGCAAGTTTTGCATCACCGAAACCGAGCGCGAAGCATCTGGCACATAGACAATGGGGCCATCGTAATGCGGCGCGATTTTCACCGCCGTATGCGCGCGCGACGTGGTTGCGCCGCCTATTAATAATGGTGTTTGCGCATTGCTAAAATGCGGGTCGCGCTGCATTTCTTTGGCAATGTGCGTCATTTCTTCTAAGCTTGGCGTAATCAGGCCGCTCAAGCCAATAATGTCGGCGTTCTCGGCCTTGGCCATGGCTAAAATCTCAGCGGCTGGCACCATCACACCCATGTTCACCACTTCAAAGTTATTGCATTGCAACACCACACTCACAATATTTTTGCCAATGTCGTGTACGTCACCTTTAACAGTGGCAATGACGATTTTGCCTTTCGGCTTGGCTACAACGCCCGTGCGCTCTTGCTCTAAGGCTTTTTCTGCCTCAATAAATGGGATTAAGTGTGATACAGCAGTTTTCATCACGCGCGCAGATTTCACCACTTGTGGCAGGAACATCTTCCCTTGGCCAAACAAATCGCCCACCACGTTCATGCCGTCCATCAACGGGCCTTCAATCACATGAATCGGGCGGCCGCCACTGGCCTCAACCGCCGCGCGCGCTTCTTCAGTATCTTCTACAATAAAGTCGGTAATGCCATGTACCATGGCGTGGCTTAGACGCTTCTGTACACTTACTGGATTTTCAACTGTGCCGCGCCACTCTAAAGTAGCTGCTTCTTTTTTGCCGCCTGCAACTAATGTGCCTGCAATTTCAATCAGGTATTCGGTGGGCGCGAGCAGATTATCTTTGTCAACAATGCGATTTAGCACCACGTCTTCAACACGTTGTTTTAGCTCTGGCGGCATGTCATCATAAATGCCCATCATGCCCGCATTGACGATGCCCATGGTCATGCCCGCTTTAATGGCGTGATACAGAAAAACCGTGTGAATCGCCTCGCGCGCGGGGTCATTTCCACGAAAACTAAAGCTTACATTTGATACGCCGCCTGAAATTTTAGCGTGCGGTAAGTTTTGCTTAATCCAGCGCGTCGCCTCGATAAAATCTACCGCGTAATTGTTATGCTCTTCAATTCCAGTGGCAATGGCGAAAATATTTGGGTCAAAGATAATATCTTCTGGCGGGAAGTCTGTGCTGACCAATAAATCATAAGCACGCTTGCAGATTTCCGTTTTGCGCGCAAAGGTATCGGCCTGACCTTTTTCGTCAAATGCCATCACAATGACCGCAGCGCCGTATCTGCCGCACAGCTTAGCCTGACGTAAAAATTCCGTTTCGCCTTCTTTCATCGAGATGGAATTGACAATCGCCTTACCTTGCACGCATTTAAGCCCAGCCTCAATGACAGACCATTTGCTTGAATCAATCATAATTGGCACGCGCGCAATATCGGGTTCAGAGGCGATTAAATTCAGAAAATGTGTCATGGCTTTTACAGCGTCCAGCATACCTTCATCCATATTAATGTCGATGACTTGCGCGCCGTTTTCTACCTGCTGCCGCGCCACGCTTAGCGCTTCGTCGTATTGCTCATTAATAATCAAGCGCGCAAAAGCTTTAGAGCCCGTCACATTGGTGCGCTCACCCACGTTTACAAATAGTGAGTTTTCATCGATGATAAATGGCTCTAGGCCTGCTAGCTTGGTGACAGGCGCAAAGCTCGGCACTACGCGCGGAGGCAAGTTTTTAATCG
>JAYVRE010000073.1:0-2630 GCA_043776535.1 Methylotenera sp.
CAAAGCGTTTCAACAAATGGCCAATTTGGCCACAAAAAGCGCAGTAGAAGGTCAAACTATTACCGTGCATGCGCCATTAATCGACATGACAAAAGCCGAGATAATTTTAGCAGGCACTAAGCTGGGGGTGCCTTACAAGGCAACCGTGTCATGTTACCAAGCAGATCATTTAGGTCGCGCCTGCGGCAAATGTGATTCATGCCGCTTGCGCTTTGAGGGCTTTATTAAAGCGGGCATTAGCGACCCCACACGTTATACTGCGTAAGCCAGCGCGCCATGTGTTTTAATCGCACAAACTGCTAATTTATTGCTTGCCAGCATTCGCGTTAATAGCGTATAATCCGCGCCTTTCTGTCACAGTTTAATTAGAGAACAAGATTATGGTCGTTATTCGTTTATCACGTGGTGGCTCTAAAAAGAACCCATTTTACAACGTTGTGGTGGCCGATTCGCGCAATCGCCGCGATGGTCGCTTTATTGAGCGCGTAGGTTTCTACAACCCTTCAGCTAAGGCTGGCGCAGAAGGCTTGCGTATTGATGCCGCCCGCATTACCTATTGGACAGGTAATGGCGCGCAAATGTCAGATACTGTTGTACGTTTAGCCAAAACACACGCTAAAGGCCCAGAAGCTGCAATCGCTGCGAAAGCAAAAGATGCTGCTAAAGCCGATGCGAAAAAAGCAACAATTGCCGCTGCTGAAGCTGCAAAAGTAAAAACTGCCGCCGATGCCGCCAAAGCAGAAGCAGATGCGAAAGTTGCTGCTGAGACAGAAAAGGCAGCTGAAGAAGCCGCCGCTGCAAAAGCCGCCGCTGATGCCGCCCCTGCTGAAGAAGCGCCAGCAGAAGTTGTTGCTGAAGCAGCAGTAGAAACTCCAGCAGCTGACGCGTAAGCTTACGTTTGTTCTGGGCTTAAGGCTGTCTTAAGCGATGGATGAAATGAATGACTTAGTTATAATGGGGCGCGTTGTCGCCCCATATGGCGTTTTTGGGTGGCTGAAAATAGTGCCCGATACTGAAGAATTCGATGGTTTGCTCGATTACAAAAAGTGGTGGATTGGTAAAGATAACGACTGGCGTGAGCTAGCCGTTAAAGAAGCCAAAATTCACAACGATGTCTTAGTGGTGAAGCTGCAAGGTATTGACGATAGAGATGCTGCAGTGGCCTGCAAAGGCAAGCAGATAGCGGTGCCTAGAGCATTGTTACCAAAGCTAAAAAGTGAAGAATATTACTGGTCTGATTTAATCGGGTTAGCGGTCAAAAATCAGCAGAATGTAGATTTTGGCAACATTACGGATGTTTTTGCAACAGGTGCGAATGATGTGATTGTTGTTAAAGACGTGGCAAAAAGTGATAGTGGGCAAGAGCGCTTGATTCCCTACATTGCACAAGTGATTTTAGCAGTCGATTTAGGCGCAAAAACCATGTTGGTAGACTGGGATTCAGATTTCTAATGATAAGGTTCGATGTCATTAGCCTGTTTCCTGACATGTTTGACGCTATCACGAAACACGGAATTACGGCGCGGGCTTTAGAGCGCAATATTTATAGTTTGAACCTGATTAATCCGCGCGATTTTACGCAGGATAATCACAAAACTGTAGATGATAGGCCTTATGGCGGTGGACCAGGTATGGTGATGTTGGCAGAGCCGCTGGCACAAGCGATTAAAGCTGCTAAGGTAGCGAATGCGAATGCAAGCGTGATTCACTTATCGCCACGTGGCACGCCACTGACACATGAAAAAGTGATGCAACTAAGCCAGCAGCAAGGTTTAATTTTGCTGGCAAGTCGTTATGAAGGTGTTGATGAACGTTTGTTAGACGCGCAGGTAGACGAGGAAATCTCGATTGGCGATTATGTATTAAGTGGCGGTGAATTACCTGCCATGGCGCTTATAGACGCGGTTGTGCGGCAATTGCCAGGTGTGTTGGGTGATGCAGATTCAGTAATTGAAGATTCGTTTGTAAACGGATTGCTAGATTGCCCGCATTACACAAGGCCAGAGGTCTTGTATTTAGAAGACATAGAAGGAAAAGTGGTGCCAGAGGTTTTATTGTCAGGCAATCACGCAAAAATTAGAGAATGGCGATTAAAACAATCGTTATTGCTAACAAGGGCGAAACGCCCGGATTTATTGGCCGCAAGGCCGTTGACGAAAGAGGAAGCACGGCTGCTACAAGAAGGTATTAGAGAGCAGGAACAAGCATCTTCACAATTAAAAGGAGCCCGTAAGGGATAAATAGCATGGCAGATATTATTAAAATGTTGGAAGAAGAAGAAATTGCGCGTTTAGGCAAAAAAATTCCTAATTTCGCCCCAGGCGATACTGTTGTTGTTGGCGTGAATGTGGTCGAAGGTACGCGTAAACGTGTGCAGGCTTACGAAGGCGTGGTAATTGCAATCCGCAACCGAGGCTTAAATTCATCATTCATCGTGCGTAAAATTTCATCTGGTGAGGGCGTAGAACGTACGTTTCAAACCTACTCACCATTAATCGCAGCAATTGAAGTGAAACGTCGTGGTGATGTGCGCCGTGCTAAATTGTATTACTTGCGTGAGCGTTCAGGTAAATCTGCACGTATTAAAGAGAAATTATTCGCGCGCGAAAAAGAAGTAATGGCGCCAGCAG
>JAYVRE010000074.1:0-2625 GCA_043776535.1 Methylotenera sp.
CCAAGGCCGCATTAAAGATTTGCGCACCAATGTTGAAATTGGCAATACCCAAGGCGTATTAGATGGCGACCTTGACCCATTTATACAAGTGAGTTTGAAGCAGGGCGTTTAAGGTAACTTAGCTTCCATAAGCTTATTTAAGTTTGAGTTTCAGTATGTTATACTTGTTATACATTTTGATGTATTTAGGAGTTATATCATGCTTGCAGTGAGATTAGAGGCTAGCGTTGAAGCAGAGTTAACCAAACTTGCATTAGAAACTGGCCGAAGTAAAAGTTATTATGTTAAAGAAGCCTTATCTGAATATCTACTTGACCGTGCTGATTATCTACGCGCAATTGCCGCCTTAGAAAGGCAAGAGCCGCGCACGAGTTTAGCCGATGTAAGAGCTGAATTTGGTTTGTCGCGTGAATGACTTGGAAAATTGAATTTTTAGACACGGCTAAGCGCGAGCTAAAAAAGTTAGATAAGCGCTGGCAACTAGTCATTTTGGACTATCTTGAAGATGAAATAACGAATTTAGATAACCCGCGCAATCGTGGTAAAGCGCTAGTCGGCGACAAGCAAGGCCTCTGGCGTTACCGTGTTGCCGATTACCGAATTGTTTGCGAAATTCACGATGCAGAATTATTGATAGTCGCAATCACTATCGGCCATCGTAAAAATGTATATGATTAATTTTAAGCGTAGTAACTATTAAGAGACAGATATGACCGAAGTAAACAATGAAATAGCAGCTGTTGATGAAAACCATGTCATCGCCGAGCGTCGTGAGAAGCTTGCCGCTTTGCGTGTAGCGACTAATGGGGTGGCTTTCCCGAATGATTTTAAGCCAAAACATAAGGCTGCGGCTTTACATACACAGTACGCTGAACTAGATAAAGAAACGCTAGACCCACAAGCCATCCCAGCCACTGTAGCTGGCCGAATGATGCTCAAACGTGTAATGGGTAAAGCCAGTTTTGCGACCATTCAAGACGGTAGCGGCGATAATGCGGGTGCACGTATTCAGTTGTATATTGCGCGTGATGAAGTGGGTGAGGATGTCTACGAAGCCTTTAAACGCTGGGATATGGGCGATTTTTTAGGCGCGACAGGCCGACTATTTAAAACGCGCACAGGTGAATTGTCGATTCACGTGACCGAGTTGCGCTTATTGGCAAAATCGCTACGTCCGTTACCTGAGAAATTTCATGGCCTGCAAGACCAAGAAGTGAAGTATAGACAAAGGTACGTCGATTTAATTACATCAGAAGAAACGCGCGCCACGTTTATTGCGCGTAGCAAAGTGGTTTCAGCCATTCGCAACTTTATGATTCAAAACGAATTTTTAGAAGTCGAAACGCCGATGCTACACCCGATTCCTGGTGGTGCCTCAGCCAAGCCGTTTATTACGCATCACAATGCGCTAGACATGCAGATGTTCATGCGCATTGCGCCCGAGTTGTATTTAAAACGTTTAGTAGTTGGTGGTTTTGAGCGCGTGTTTGAAATTAATCGCAACTTTCGTAATGAAGGCTTAAGCGTTCGTCATAATCCAGAGTTCACTATGATGGAATTTTATGCGGCCTATACTGATTACCATTGGCTAATGACGTTTACCGAGGATTGCATTCGTGCTGCCGCCATTGCGGCACGCGGCACAGCGGTGATTTCTTATGATGGCAAAGAGGTCGATTTAAGCAAGCCATTTGAACGGCTTACCATTGTAGGTGCGATTCAAAAATACGCGCCAGAATATACTTTGGCGCAGCTAAATGATGCAGCATTTTTACGTGCAGAGATTATGAAGCATGGCACCAAACCGTTTGACCACGCGGGTTTAGGTTCGCTTCAGTTGAGTTTGTTTGAAGAAACCGCCGAGGCGCAATTGTGGCAACCGACTTATATTATCGATTACCCAGTAGAGGTTTCGCCGCTTGCGCGTGCATCCGACAAAAACCCAGAAATCACCGAGCGTTTTGAGTTGTTTATTACTGGTAGAGAGTTCGCCAACGGTTTTAGTGAGCTGAACGATGCCGAAGACCAAGCCGCGCGATTCCAAGCGCAAATGAAAGCCAAAGAAGCGGGCGATGCAGAAGCCATGTATTACGATGCGGATTTTATTCGTGCGCTTGAATATGGCATGCCGCCTGCAGGTGGCTGTGGTATTGGTATTGATAGGCTGGTCATGCTGATTACGGATAGCCCAAGCATTAGGGATGTGATTTTGTTCCCGCATATGCGGGCAGAGGCTTAAATTTTTAGTCGTTACAGTGACAGGCTAGATAAGTTGTCATTGCGGACTTGATTCGCAATCTTTTCGCACAATTGCAAGTGTAGCAAGATGCTGAATCGAGTTCAGCATGACAAGATTATAAAGCCGTCTTTTTAGACGGCTTTTTTGTTGTTGCAAATAGGTGTTGTAAATGTGCTACGACTATCTAAAAAATAGCTCTTTGTCATCAAATTGTCATATCAATGTCTCAAAATTCGCCTGCTGAAAATTTTAATCAAAACGTATTTACAGGGGTATTAACATGAATTTTAAATTAAATAAACTGGTGATTGCATCGCTAACAGGCTCATTTTTATTGGGTTTTGGCGCGAACGCAATGGCCGATTCTACATTTGATTTGGTCCAAG
>JAYVRE010000075.1:0-2590 GCA_043776535.1 Methylotenera sp.
ACTATGATCGCGTGGGTCATTTTGCGCAGGGCTTTGTGCCCGCCATGATTGCGCGTGAAATTTTGCTGCGTAAAAATATCGTTAAAAAAAGCGGCTGGCTATTTTTTATAGTGTGTTGTATATGTTTGGCTATTAGCGCCTGCTATGAGTTTATTGAATGGTGGGTGGCGGTGGCATCTGGCGAGGGTGCAAACGCATTTTTAGGCACGCAAGGCGATGTATGGGATACGCAGTGGGATATGTTTTTAGCGCTGATTGGCGCGATTTTGGCACAAATTTTGTTAAGCAATAGACATGACAAGCAACTGTTAAATCTAAAAACCCAGCTTGAAACTTAGCCTAATTTCCGCTATAATTCGGCAATTCTGAAACGGGAAGAGTCCAAAAAACTCCTCCCGTTTTGCGCATCTACCATTCGACAAGTTAGTAGATTGCGCGTCGCGATAAATTAAGGAGCTTCAAGGTGTCAAAAACAGCGGTGTCAAAAGCAGTTCCAGCGGTATTAGTTTTAGCAGATGGAACTGTTTTTCATGGCATTGCAATTGGCGCTTCAGGCCACACAGTGGGCGAGGTAGTGTTTAATACCGCCATGACAGGCTACCAAGAAATTCTTACCGATGCATCCTACGCCGAACAAATCGTCACGCTCACTTATCCCCATATTGGCAACACAGGCACTAACGTTGAGGATGTGGAGTCAAGTAAGGTTTTTGCAGCGGGCTTAATTATTCGCGATTTGCCTTTGTTAAAAAGCAATTTTCGCAGTAATCAAACTTTATCTGAATACTTAGTGGCGAATAATATCGTCGCCATTGCCGATATTGACACACGCAAACTCACGCGAATTTTGCGCGAAAAAGGCGCACAAGCGGGCTGCATTATGGCGGGCAATGTGGATGAAGTTGAAGCATTAAAGCTCGCCAAAGCCTTTCCTGGCTTGGCGGGCATGGATTTGGCCAAAGTGGTGAGCTGCAAAACAGCGTATGAATTTAACTCGTCTGATAACGGCGCTGGCGAATGGGCGCTAGGCAAAGGTTATACAAAAGCGCCTGACGCAAAATTTCATGTTGACGCGTCAGCGCCGAAATTTCATGTCGTTGCCTTTGATTACGGTGTCAAACGCAACATCTTGCGTATGCTGGTCTCGCGTGGTTGCAAAGTCACCGTGCTGCCAGCGCAAGCCACAGCTGAGGAAGCATTAAGTTACAAACCAGACGGCATCTTTTTAAGTAACGGCCCAGGCGACCCAGAGCCATGTGATTACGCTGTTAGCGCGATAAAAGCGCTGGTAGAAACCGGCATTCCTACTTTCGGCATTTGTTTAGGTCATCAATTATTGGCGCTGGCATCGGGTGCTAAAACCATGAAAATGAAATTTGGTCACCACGGCGCAAACCATCCCGTGCAAGATGTAGCCACCAAGCGCGTTTATATCACCAGCCAAAACCATGGCTTTGCAGCAGACCAAAACACGCTGCCCGCCAACGTAAAAATCACCCACATTTCATTGTTCGACGGCAGCCTGCAAGGCATTGCGCGCACCGATAAACCTGCGTTTAGCTTTCAAGGTCACCCAGAAGCCAGCCCAGGTCCAACTGAAATGAGTTATTTGTTTGATCAATTTATTGAATTAATGGAGAAAAAAAGGGACTAGGGGCTAGGATTCAGGGGCTAGAGACGAGCGCGTCTCAATGTAGCCCAAATTCCCAGCCCCCAGCCCCCCAGCCCCTTTTTATGGCAAAACGTACCGACATTAAATCTATTCTCATTATTGGCGCAGGCCCTATCGTCATTGGCCAAGCGTGCGAGTTCGATTATTCGGGCGCACAGGCTTGTAAAGCCTTGCGTGAAGAAGGTTACCGCGTCATTTTGGTGAACTCCAACCCCGCCACGATTATGACCGACCCGGAAATGGCCGATGCGACCTATATTGAGCCGATTACTTGGAAAGTGGTTGAAAAAATTATCGCCAAAGAGCGTCCAGATGCGCTGCTACCCACCATGGGCGGCCAGACTGCGCTGAATTGCGCGCTCGATTTAGATAAACACGGCGTGTTAGCGAAATACAATGTCGAGATGATTGGCGCGAGCAAAGAAGCTATCGACAAAGCCGAAGACCGACAAAAATTTAAAGAAGCCATGACCAAAATTGGCTTGGGTTCGGCGCGTTCTAGCATCGCGCATAGCATGGAAGAAGCCTTGCAAGTGCAGGGCAGCATTGGCTACCCAGCCATTATCCGTCCCTCGTTCACCATGGGCGGCAGCGGAGGCGGCATTGCCTATAATCGTGAAGAATTTGTAGAAATTTGCGAGCGCGGCCTAGACGCATCACCGACCAAAGAATTGTTGATTGAAGAATCCATGCTCGGCTGGAAACAGTACGAGATGGAAGTGGTGCGCGACAAAGCGGATAACTGCATCATCATTTGCTCAATCGAAAACCTTGACCCAATGGGCGTGCACACGGGTGACTCAATCACCGTGGCGCCTGCGCAAACGCTGACGGATAAAGAATATCAAATCATGCGTAACGCGAGTTTAGCCGTGTTGCGCGAAGTGGGCGTAGAAACAGGCGGCTCTAACGTGCAGT
>JAYVRE010000076.1:0-2590 GCA_043776535.1 Methylotenera sp.
AATGGCCGCCGCTATTAAGGGCAGTAAAACAATCAGTAAAGAGATTTGTGGTAAGGTCATTTTTATGGGTTTATTTTTTCAGGCTTAGCCTTTAAGTGAGTCCAAATCATCCACGTTAATGGTGCGCAAGTTGCGAAACAGCACCACTAAAATCGCCAAGCCGATGGCGGATTCTGCTGCTGCCACCGTGAGGATGAAAAAAACAAATACTTGGCCAGCAATGTCGTTTAGATAATGCGAAAATGCAATAAAGTTGAGATTCACCGCCAGCAACATCAGCTCAATCGCCATCAGTAAAATAATCACATTTTTTCGATTTAAAAAAATGCCAATCACGCTAATTGCAAACAGTAGTGCGCCTAAGATAAGATAATGAGACAACCCAACCGTCATGATTTTTCCTCGGCTTTAGGTTCTTTCACAGGTACAACCTCTACCACTGCATCCATTTTTACAATACGCAAACGATCTTGTTTTTTTGCCAATACTTGTTCGGCTGGATTCATCGATTTGCTTTCTTTTCTATCTCTAAGCGTTAATACAATCGCTGCCACAATCGCCACCAATAACACTACTGAGGCTAATTCAAACGGAAGCAAATAATCGGTGTAAAGCACACGCCCCAGCTCCGCGGTGTTGCTATGGTCGGCTGGTTTAGCAACGGCCTTGCTCACGCCAAAATACTTACCACCTAGCACCATTGCCATCTCAACCGCCATTAGCAAGCCAATAATTCCAGCCATGGGCAGATAATCCCAAAAGCCTTCACGCAACTTATCAATGTTAATGTCTAGCATCATCACCACGAATAAAAACAGCACCATTACCGCGCCCACGTACACCAACACCAGCGCGATGGCTAAAAATTCTGCCTCTAATAGCAACCAAATGCCTGCTGCTGTAAAAAACGCCAAAACCAGATGCAGCGCGGCATGTACGGGGTTACGCGTGGTAATCACGCGTATCGCTGCAAACAGCAAAATGGCCGCGAGTGTGTAAAAAACAAAGTCGGTAAATATCATCATCTGTACTTTTTATCTTGTTCGCGATCGGCGGCAATTTGTTTTTCGTGCTTATCGCCCACTGCCAGTAACATTTCTTTGGTGTAGATCAAATCGCCGCGCTGCTCACCGTGGTAATCAAAAATACGCGTTTCTACGATTGAATCCACAGGGCAAGATTCCTCACACAGCCCGCAGAATATGCACTTGGTCAGGTCAATATCATAGCGCGTGGTGCGGCGCGTGTTGTCTTCGCGCTGTTCAGATTCGATAGTAATCGCCAAAGCTGGACACACGGCTTCACACAATTTACAAGCAATGCAACGTTCCTCACCATTTGGGTAGCGGCGTAAGGCGTGTAGCCCTCTAAACCTTGGAGACTGCGGAGTGCGTTCCTCAGGGTATTGAATGGTAATTTTGCGCGCAAAAAAGTAACGGCCTGTAAGCGCCATGCCTTTTAGCAGCTCCCACAGCATCAAGCTGCTTAACGTATTTGTAATAGATTTCAGCATAATTAATGGAACAAATATTCCCAACGGGTTTGCATCATTGCGCCGACAAATATAATCCACACCAGCGTAATTGGGATAAACACTTTCCAGCCCAAACGCATGATTTGATCGTAACGATAGCGCGGGAAAGTCGCCCTAAACCACAAAAAGAAGAACACCAAAAAGCACATTTTGCCTAAAAACCAAAAAATGCTGTCAGGCAAAAACGGTACAGGTGATAGCCAGCCGCCTAAAAACATAGTGGCGGCCAGCGCGCACACCAGCCAAATATTGGCGTATTCTGCTAAGAAAAATATTGCAAACGCCATGCCAGAATATTCCACATGAAAGCCTGCGACGATTTCAGATTCACCTTCGGCTACGTCAAACGGCGCACGATTGGTCTCGGCCACTGCGCTAATAAAATATACAATAAACAGCGGAAATAGTGGAATAAAATACCAATGCCAAAAACCGCCGCTTTGCCCCATGACAATTTTGCCAAGGTTAAGCGAATTTGCGCACATGAGCACGCCAACCAGTGCAAAACCCATGGCGATTTCGTAACTGACAATTTGTGCGGCTGAGCGCAAACTGCCCAAAAACGCGTACTTAGAGTTACTCGCCCAGCCTGCAATAATCACGCCGTAAACTGCTACAGAAGTCATCGCCAAAATATACAACAAACCAGCGTCGATATTGGCAAGCACCTTCGTGCCATCAAAAGGAATTACCGCCCAAGCCGCAAATGCGGGCGCGATGGCTAATATCGGCCCAATAAAAAACAAGGTTTTGCTGGAGGCGCTAGGTAAAATAATTTCTTTAAACAATAACTTAACGCCGTCAGCAATCGGCTGTAATAAGCCAAAATAACCGACACGATTCGGCCCAATGCGCACTTGCATATAGCCAATAACTTTGCGCTCAGCCAATGTTAAATAGGCAATCGCTATCATCAACGGTGCCACAATGGCGATGATTTTAATCAGCGTCCAGCCTGTCACCTGCACTGCTGGCCACCAGCTGCCAAATAAGTTAGCCAGCATTTGCATTAGGCAGTTGCCTCTGCTTGCTGGCTAGTTTCCGCTGCAATTTTTT
>JAYVRE010000077.1:0-2587 GCA_043776535.1 Methylotenera sp.
TACTTGATTACTTTTTCTTGCTGTCTTAAATACCTAGACAATTCCTGCAACAATTTGCGTATGCCTCCTTTATAGCCATTCTGTGATGTTATAGCTTTCCCCTCAACTGTTCTGGCACCTGTGCTGTGCTTCCATGGCTGCCATTGCCTTATCTTTAGGGATTGTTGTTTGCGTTGCTCCACAGTCCATTTTCGCGCTGCCATTGTTCACCTCTAATAGTTGGGTATGTAATTTATCTGTTTTCTCCGCTTGCGTGAGCTTGGGTTGCGCCTCATTATTCACTTGTTGGTGGCCATGTGAAATATTCGCTTGCTTTGCAAACACTAGAGGGGGATTTTTCATAGTCGACAATACCTCAATAGTTCTAGCGCACTGAGCTTGCGCTTTGAGTGCCAGCCGCATATAAACTTCTAGCTTAGTCAAAGTGTCAGAATGAATAGAACGCCTTGCCAGTGCGTTAAAAATGGTATCTAAGCTAGTGGCTTGGGCGGTTAGCGTTGCCTCTAGCCCAGTTATATCACCCGCATTTACTTTGCTTACTTTTTCTTTCATAACTGCTACAGCTTCGGTAATGTCTATTTCGCCCACAATCCCTTTAGTAAAATTGCTGCTGGTAGTTGCATTAAGTACCGTTGTTGAAAGCCCAACCTCTGCTAATTGTCTATTTTCGCTTTTTTCATTATCTTGCTGAATTTTCAAAGTGTTGTTTGTTGCTGATTGTGTTTTTTTAGTTGCCATTAATTATTCTCACTTTCAATTATTTTAGTTAAGTCAGTTTCAATTTTTAATGCTTCCTGCACATCCAAATAGTTACGAGCCATAAACGCTACACCGCCAGCAAGATTAACTTGGTCAATAAATATTTGTTGTTCTTCTCTTAGCTTTCCTTTTGGGGCTTTGACTTCGCAGGCCAATAAACGCCCATCTTTTAACTGTCCTATAATGTCGCTACATCCACGCCAACCAAAACGTATAAATCTACCTCCAACCTTTGCCGCGCCGCTGTTTTGTCTTTCACACCATGCAACGGCTGAATGATTGCGTAATGCCTTCAACACCTCCATCAATGCGGCGCCTTCGGGTCTGTCATTCTTAAATGGCGTGCCTTGTTGTTCGCCAAATAAAGTGGTTTGTTCTTGACGCTTCAACATATAAACCTCACGCCAAGAATAAGTTTATGAGACTTTCCCGCGATTCCCGAAACGCTACAAAACGGGAACTCTGGGACTTTCCCGCGATTCCCACGCCCCCTATAGGGGTGGGAAGCTACGGGACGGGAAAACGGGATAATTAAACAAGCCATATAAAACCCTCCCGCATAACAACTAAGCCCTTATTAACAAGTCCTGTAATGGCGGCCTGTGTTCGTTCCGTTCTCCTTTTTTCAACTTCAATTATTAGGCGTTTACCAACTTCACTTATGGCGTAAGTCAACTCAATACAAGGCCTGCCCTTTGGAAGTTCGGCGGGTGCGTTCGGTGGTCTTCTATCGCCAGCCCTTTTTAATAGCTCTTTAAGTGTGTCATAGGCTATTTTCTGATTGCCAGCATTGGGCGGTAATGCCTTTTTAATCTCACCACTTGCATCAATGGCGCGGATTACACAACTTGTTATAGGTTCGTTGTCTTCGTCCCGTCCTATGTCCACAACTTCTAAACCAAAGTAATTGGACTGCCCGTCTTCGCCATCTTTAGACTTAGCTATTAACCACTCCCGCAGTTCTCCGTTGCGTCTAACTTCAATAGCAGCATCTAGCGCAGCGTGTAGGCTTGAATGTCCCCTTAGTCCTTTGCTTGCGTCCTTGCCTGTGTGGTGAACCAATAGCACTAAACCGCCTATTAAGCGTTGTAAGTCATTAGCCCCTGCGATAATCTCACCCATGGATTTGCTATCGTTTTCATCAGCCCCATTACTAGCGCGGTTTAATGTGTCCAATACCACAACACCGCCGCCCCCTATAGCTTTAATAACTTGCGCCAATTCGATAATGTCAGCCCTTGCCAATAAGCTGAAAGGTTGCACCATATAGCGGATATTTTCGGAAGCGTTACCATGGCGCATGCTGTAGGCTTTAACACGGCCAGCCAGTCCAGCTTCACCTTCTAAGGCTATATAAACAACATTGCAAGGCTTCACACGGCAACCGAACCAATCGCGGCCATCTGCTAAACTTTGCAACATATCCAACACTAGAAAAGACTTACCCGAACCACTCGCGCCAAATAAAGCGGCTAATCCACTAGCAGGCAGAATGTTTTTTATTCTCCATTGAATGGGTGGCAATTCAGCAAGGTCGCTATTATTTAAAAGCTTGTAGCGTGAAGGTGGAGCAATCGCTTGAGTAATAATCTCATTTATGGCGTTTAATCCCTCCGCTTGGTGTAGGTCGTTGAAGTCTCCAGCAACTCGGCCATCATTAAAGCGTGGCAAGGCCATTAGAGCACCCTTGGCGGCGTTTATGGCTTCATTAGCATACTGTTTGCCTTTGTCATGTGCATCTAAGTCGCCAGCTACGATTATGCGAGACCTCGGAAATTGTCGCGCTATATCTTTAGCAACGTGCTTTAAGTTACTGCCTGAAAATCCA
>JAYVRE010000078.1:0-2579 GCA_043776535.1 Methylotenera sp.
GCAGGTGCTATCTGCGTTATTCACCCAGGCGGCAGTATGCGCGACGAGGAAGTGATTGCGGCTGCTAACGAGCACGGCTTGGTGATGGTTACTACTGGCGTTAGGCATTTTAGGCACTAATTTTAGTTTGAAGTCACAATCTGTGACTCAGAGCTGAGCTAGCTTATGTTTTTCTCTGTGTCTCTGTGGTGAAGTTTTTTTATAGCATTTCAATACAGTTTTAAGGTTTCAATTAATGAAAATTCTGGTCATCGGTAGTGGCGGTCGCGAGCATGCGCTAGCATGGAAAATCGCACAAAATAAAGAAGTCAGTCGCGTCTTCGTAGCGCCTGGTAATGCAGGTACGGCGACCAATCCTGCTATGGTGAATGTGCCAATTTCTAGCGTAGCAGACTTGCTTGAATTTGCGCAAAAAGAGCAAATTGATCTCACCATTGTTGGGCCAGAAGCGCCGCTTTCACAGGGTGTGGTGGATGTGTTTCGCGCTGCGGGTTTAAAGATTTTTGGCCCAACCAAAGCTGCCGCGCAACTGGAGTCTAGCAAAGATTTCGCTAAGGCGTTTATGTTGCGCCATAATATTCCGACGGCGAAATATCAAACCTTTACCGATGCCAAACTCGCACACGATTACGTCAACGCCAATGGCGCGCCGATTGTGATTAAGGCCGATGGTTTAGCCGCTGGCAAAGGCGTGGTGGTGGCGATGGATGAAGCTGAAGCGCACACCGCAATTGACGCGATGCTGTCTGATAATAAGTTGGGTAGCGCGGGTGCACGCGTGGTGATTGAGGAATTTTTAACAGGTGAAGAAGCCAGTTTTATTGTGATGGTGGACGGCAAAAACATACTGGCACTGGCCACTAGCCAAGATCACAAACGCTTGCTTGACGGCGATAAAGGCCCGAATACAGGCGGCATGGGCGCATATTCACCCGCACCTGTGGTCACGCCAGAAATTCATGCCAAAGTGATGCGCGAAGTGATTCGCCCCACAGTAGAAGGCATGGCTAAAGACGGCATTCCGTACACAGGTTTTCTGTATGCGGGCTTGATGATTTCGCCCGATGGTTCTGTGAAAACACTAGAATTTAACTGTCGCATGGGCGACCCTGAAACGCAGCCGATTATGCTGCGCTTAAAATCTGACTTTGTAGCTTTAGCCGAACATGCAGTTAACGGCACGCTAAATTTAGTCGAGGCTGAATGGGATAGTCGTACCGCGCTGGGCGTGGTGATGGCCTCGCATAATTACCCCGATTCACCAAGATTGGGTGACGAAATTACTGGCTTGCCAAACGATTTAAAAGATGCACAGGTGTTTCACGCGGGTACTGAACTTAAAAACGATGGTTTAAGGGATGGCAAGGTCCTCACCAGCGGTGGTCGTGTATTGTGCGTAACGGCGCTGGGTGAAACGGTAAAATTTGCGCAACAAAAAGCTTACCAAATTGCCGATGAAATTAAATTTGATGGCGCGCAGTACCGCACTGATATTGGCTATCGGGCTATTTACAAAAGCAACATCAAAGGTTAATAAGTTTGTCATACCAGCGAAGGCTGGTATCCAGTAAATGACATACTGCTGTGAATAAATTAAGTATGCGAAATTGGCAGGAATTTATTTTAATTTGAAATTTAATTTTAATGCACTGTGGTTTTTTGTGATATTAATCAACATGATACCTGTCTGGATACCAGCCTCCGCTGGTATGACGGATTTTAAAAAAGCTATACCTTAATGAAACGGCTTTAAACTAGCTTAAATATGGACACTAAAATCGTTTTAAATTATCTGCAAGGTCTGCAAAGCCGCATTATTGAAGCCTTAGAGTTAGTTGACGGCAAAACCTTCCTGCACGATAGCTGGCAGCGCCCAGAAGGCGGCGGCGGTAATAGCTGTATGTTGGAAGGTGGCAATGTGTTTGAGCGCGCTGGCGTGGGGTTTTCGCATGTTTTAGGCAACAAGTTGCCGCCTGCGGCCACCATCGCGCATCCAGAAGCTGCAGGCCGCGCTTGGGAGGCGATGGGTGTATCGTTAGTGTTGCATCCGCGCAACCCGTATGTGCCAACGGTGCACATGAATATTCGCTTTTTTGTGGCGAAAGCGACTACGGAAGCTGAAACGGATATTTGGTGGTTTGGCGGGGGCATGGACTTAACACCTTATTATGGATTTACAGAAGATTGTGAACACTTTCACCGCACCAACAAAACTGCGCTCGATAGCTTTAACCCAGACTACTACCCCAAATTTAAAAAGCATTGTGACGAATATTTTTACCTGAAGCATCGCAAAGAGCCGCGCGGTATTGGCGGTATTTTCTTTGATGATTTTAACGAACTGGGTTTTGAGCAAAGTTTTGCTTTGCAACGCGCCGTGGGCGATAGCTTTTTACAAGCTTATTTGCCGATTTTGCAACGTCGCAAAGACACGCCATACACCGAAAAAGAACGTGATTTTCAAGCCTATCGCCGCGGCCGCTATGTCGAATTTAACTTGGTGTTTGATCGGGGTACATTGTTTGGCTTGCAATCCAATGGCCGCACTGAATCGATACTCATGTCGATGCCACCCATTG
>JAYVRE010000079.1:0-9975 GCA_043776535.1 Methylotenera sp.
TAGCTCGTCAATTAATTGCTGAACTAAGGCCGTTTCGTTTGAATCGATATTGCTGCCAATAAAATTGGCTGATGATTTTTTGTCGATAAACTGATCCAGCTCAAAGACTTCTTTTACCTTGAGTACGTTTTCTTTATCAATGTCGCTAATCGCAACATAGTACAAAATATCACGTAAGAGATTGTTATGCGGCCTATTCACACCATCGGCAAATTGGCGCAGCTCTTGATCCAGTTTGCGGCACAGCCTTTTAGCGCCCGAGTTCTCGGCAATTTCTTTTTGCTCTAGCGATCCCGTAAACGCGCTGGCCGCCCACCATAAGGTTTTGTTGCTGTTTTTTTGTTGCGCCTGACTCACGTTGCTCACAGCAACAGTCATTGCCTCAACGGCGCTATTTTGCTTAGTTTGCAGCCAGTTGAGTAATGATTTTTGGTAAGCAGCTCGCTGCTCAACTATATAGGCGGCATAATCTGCTTCTGCTAGCTCTTTACTAGGAAGATTCTTAGGGGCGCTATTGCTTGTGTCTGGGAAGAATAGTTCGCTTTCCTCCAAGGTTTCACCTTGTGCCATCACAATAGGATTTAATACTGAATATAAGCGCAAAGGTATATCTGGCGAGCCATTTAGCAGCTCTTGCAGATAAGATAGTAATCTTGTGACTGCATTTGAAAACGCCTGAATAATTTCTGGCGAGGCTTGAATGATTTTTTTGTCTAACTTACCTGCTAGTTTTTCCAGCTCACTACAAAAACGTTTACAACCCTCTAAACCCACCATATCAAGCGCGCCACTGGCTTGATACAAACTGGTTTGCGAAAGGCGCATTGGCGACGTATCATCCATATTACCTTGCACTGCATTAACATTGGCTAATACAGAGTTAAGCAATTGATCTATCTGGTCTTTAACCCAAGTTAAAGAGCCGCTATCAAAATTTTCAGCCACCTAATAGCACTCCAACAATATTCAACAATTCAAGGCGCAAAATTAAGCCAGTTTAAAGCCAGCTACTGAAGCGCGTAGCTCTTCAGCAAGTTTTGTTAGTTGACCCACAGATTCAGCCGTTAATTTAGTACCCTGTGTGGTTTGTGAAGTAATTTCCTGAATCTGCTGCATGTTTTTAGTCACGGTAGAAGCCTCTTCGGTTTGCGCAGCTGTCGCAGTTGAAATTGATTGAATCAATCGCGCTAAACTATTCGAAACGGTTTCAATTTCCGTCAAAGCGTTACCCGCCGCATCGGAGAGTCGCGCCCCTTCTACTACACCTTCGGTGCTTTTCTCCATCGCGGCCACCGCGCTGTTGGTATCGGTTTGAATAGTTTTTACAATCGCGCCAATCTGTTTAGTCGCTTCAGATGAACGTTCCGCCAAGCGCTGCACCTCTTCTGCAACCACGGTAAAGCCGCGACCAGCCTCACCAGCTGACGCCGCTTGAATCGCCGCATTCAAAGCCAAAATATTGGTTTGTTCAGTAATGTCAGAAATCAGCTCCACAATCTCACCAATCTCTTGTGAGCTTTCACCCAAACGTTTAATTCGTTTAGACGTTTCTTGAATTTGCTCGCGAATGCCGTTCATACCTGCAATCGTGTTTTGCACCGCTTGTGAGCCCACTGTAGCGGCTTGTATTGAGCGCTGCGCCACTTGCGAGGCCTGACTTGCGTTGCTAGATACTTGCAAGATTGAGCGCGTCATGTTGGTTACCGCATTTGTCGTCTCTGTAATTTGTATCAATTGTTTTTCTGCCGCTGATAACAACTTCACGGAAGTTGCTTGCGCTTGTCCTGTCGCTGTGTTCACCTGCTCTGAAGCGCGGTTAATACCTGTTACCAAATCACGCAAGCTATCAATGGTGTAGTTAATAGAGTCAGCAATCGCGCCAGTAATATTCTCTTGCACCACAGCGTGTACCGTTAAGTCGCCATCCGCCAAATCACCCATTTCATCAAGCAAGTTCAATACCGCAATTTGGTTTTGTTGGCCATCATTTTCCAGCGCCGCCACCGCTTTCTCGATATCTCTTACTTGACGTATACCAAAAAACCAAATTAAAAATAAAATCAACGGTCCGAGTACAGCCAAGCCTAATAACGCAAACTTCGATATTCGGTCAGCATGCGCAGCTTCATCTTTAGCTGCTTTTTCCACCTCGGCTGTAAGTACTAAGGTAGCTTGTTTATTCAGCGCAAATGCTTTGGTTAAATCGGTAACCGCTGCATCTGTGATATGCTCACCCACAGCAGCTCCTACTGTTCCAACAGCCTTTGCAAAGCCATCGTTGAAAACTTTATAAAAGTTCTCGTTAGTTTTAATGACCGCCTGAAAAGAGTTTTGCATAGCATCTAGATGCGTATCATTTTTCCAAAATTCAGCACGGGCTTTAAAGTCTTTCTCCAGCGCGTGCACCTCCGCAATTTTTGCGTCTCGGGTGGTCGTGTCTAATTCTAATTCAGCCACAAACGCTTCATTGGCCGCTGCATAAGCGTTCACCACATATAAAGGGGGCGGTAAAATATCCGCTCTAAGGTCATCATTGGCTTTAATTACACCATAGATAGGTCCATCTATTCGCACCTGGTTAATGACATAGAGCGCTAATACAGTAAATATAAGCAAGCCAAGCATAGGGAAATAGATTTGACGACGACTAATTCCGCTACTTGCGCCACTTTTGGCTTTACCAGTAAATAGTTGCTTAAGTTTAGCTGGAATATCTTTTATATTTAGTGCCATTTTCTAATCCCTTTAAATTCTAATTTCTAAAAATTCTAATTTACACTTAAACAATATATTTAGACTCAAACAATATACTCAAACAACATAAGGTGTAGCAAACTCTTTGGAGCGTACTAATTTATCGCAGTCCAGCATGTGCCAAACGCGATTTTCTACATCTTGATAAGTTTGCGCTTTTAAACATAAGCTTTCTTTGGCATCTTCTTCGCGTAATTTCATTTCATCCAATTTCCGCAAACCTATCATTTTATCAACCACAAAAGCCACATTCGATGTGATTGCTTCGCTAATCAATAGCAGCCTTGCCTCTGATGAAATGGGTGTAAAAGTGTGCTCTAACATTTGCGCTAAATCGTTAATGGCATATAGCACGCCACGCACGTTGGCCACGCCTAAAAACCAAGGCTTTACAACGGGTACGCGGTGAATATGCAAAATTGCTAAAGTCTCAGAAATCTCTAGTAAGTTTACCAGCACATTTTTGCTGCCAATAACAACACCCAAATATCCCGCCTGCGCCGCTGCACCTGGCTTTTTAGCCTCTTCTAGCCGCGCTAGAATGCTGGTTTGATATTCGCGTAGTCGTGAACCTTTTGCCATATTTTATAACCGTGTTGAAACCTTTAATTTGCTCGACCTAAATTAGCCTAGCTTGCTTATAACTGCCTTGAGTTCATCTACGGATACTGGCTTAAGTACGCAAGCTTTAGCGCCCATTTTTCCCGCCCAAGCAAGATCAGTGACTTGCAACTTACCTGAACATAAAATAACAGGGATTTTTGCTGTGGCAGGGTCTTTAGTCAGTGTACGCGTAGCTTGAAACCCAGTTAGCCCAGTCATGATGATGTCCATGATGATTAAATCAGGATTAATTTCTGCCGCACGTTCGACACAAGCCTCACCGCTTTCCAAAGAAACTACTTTATAGCCTTGTGCTTCTAGTAGCTCTGTTAAATAGAACCTATCCGTTGCAGAATCATCCACAATCAAAACTTTAATAATTGCCATTACTGTTCTCCACAATTAATTTCTCAGAAAATGCATACTACTTACTTGCCGATATAATTATTTACTGCGTCAATCAGGGTGTCTTGCGTAAAAGGCTTAGTTAAATACTGATCAGAGCCCGCCATACGACCACGCGCACGGTCAAATAAGCCGTCTTTGCTCGATAACATGATCACAGGAGTAGATTTAAATTTTGCATTGCGCTTAATAAGGGCGCAGGTTTGATAGCCATCTAAGCGAGGCATCATAATATCCACAAAAATCACTTGTGGCAGCTGATCGGCAATTTTTGCCAGCGCATCAAAACCATCTTCGGCCAAAATGACTTCACAACCTGCCGCCTTAAGAAATATCTCTGCGCTGCGACGTATAGTATTACTGTCATCAATGACCATTACTCTTGTACCCGCTAAATTCGCTTGCGCCACTTTTATTCCCCTAAACTATAATTGTTATAGTCCATATAAATCTTTAAAAAAAATATTTACAAATCGGATTATTATTATACGATGTAATGTGTGATCAAAATTTGAAGCGCATAAAGGCACAGTTAATAAAATATTACATTTTTTTAATAAAATAGCAACACTTACGCAACACATATAAGAATATACTTTAACATCAATAATAATTTATTAATTATTGTTTACAATTTCTGAATTTTATAGATAATAGCTCCAACACTAAAAAAAGTTATTTAAATATGAGCTAAGCACATTTAGCTAAATACATGTTCGACTTAACTTTTTTAATCATCGTTAAAATAAACTTTAATAAATTATTCTATTAGTGGAGACTGGCAATAATGCTAATCAGGCAAGAGTCTATAAACTCGAAATTAACTTTAAAAGATTTGCCCAGCACATCACCTCTGCCAAGCGCCAATTTGGTATTGGTATTTGGATCAGTAAAACGTTTTTCTGACGGTAAATTACAAGGCTTTTTAAAATCACGCTATCCTTCTGCGCAATTAGTTGGCTGTACTACCTCGGGCGAAATTAGCGCAGCTGGCGTGTTTGACGACAGCATTCAAATTACTGCGATTCAATGGGAAAAAACCATTCAACGCGTGGCACAAACCAAAATGTCTGGCATGTTAAATTCATTTGAAGCCGCAGCAAGCCTAGCTAAACAACTAAAAGCCGATACTTTGCGTACTGTGTTGGTGATTTCTGATGGCTTGAATGTAAACGGCTCTGAACTACTTAAAGGCTTTCAAAGCGTACTAGGTGACATCCCGATTGTTGGCGGCTTAGCGGGTGATGGTGGTGCATTTGTAAAAACATTGCAGTTGTATAACGAAACTATTTCAGATAATCAAGTGATTGCAGTTGGCTTATACGGTAATGCGCTTATTACCTCTAGCGGGGCGCTTGGTGGCTGGAAGCCATACGGCCCGCCACGTAAAGTCACCAAATCTGAGAAAAACGTCGTCTATGAAATGGATGACAAACCTGCGCTGCCACTTTACAAAATGTATATTGGTGAAGCTTTTTCACGCGGCTTGCCAGGCACTGGTTTAAAATTTCCGCTGGCGGTGATTGAAGAAGGCAAACGCGATGTTGAGAAAATTCGTACGTTGCTTGCTATTGATAGCAAAGCCAATAGTTTAACTTTTGCTGGCAACGTAGAAGTGGGTGAAACTGTGCGTTTGTGCCAAACCAACCACGATAGATTAGTGGAAGGCGCAGGCAATGCGGCTCATTTAGTAATGGAAGGATTAAGCGCAAGTAAAACCAACCAAGCTGGCTTGGCGCTATTAGTTAGCTGTGTTGGCCGCAAAGGCGTAATGGCAGAAAACGTAGGCGACGAAGTGAAACTGGTGCAACAAATTTTAGGTCCACAAACAAGCGTGACTGGTTTCTATTCTTACGGTGAATTGGCACCACGCCCAAACACGACAGATAGCGTGCTTCACAACCAAACCATGACCATTGGTTATCTAAGCGAGAACCTTTTGGCTTAACTCTTACACAATTTTTCAAGTTTTATTGTCTTAAATCGAAAGCACCTGTTCAAACAGGTGCTTTTTGTTTTATGATAGCTACTATTGTTATAAAATCAGAAGCAGTTTTAAAATCAGAAAAGGAAAAAACTATGTCTAGCTCAGTTACACTCAAAGGCAATCCAGTTGACGTTGCAGGCAATTTGCCAAAAATTGGTAGCACCGCCCCAAATTTCACCTTAGTGGATAAAGCATTGGCCGACGTTACGCTTGATACCTATGCTGGCAAACGCAAAGTGCTGAATATATTCCCTAGCGTAGATACGCCCACCTGTGCCGCATCTATTCGTGCATTTAACCAGCACGCAGCAAGTTTAGATAACACGGTAGTGATCAATATTTCTGCTGATTTACCATTTGCGCAAACGCGTTTTTGTGCCGCAGAAGGCATCGAAAATGTGGTGAATTTATCTAGTATGCGTGGCCGTGACTTTTTAATGAATTATGGCGTATTACTTTTCACAAGTAAGCTTTCAGGCCTATGTGCCCGCGCTGTAATGGTGTTGGACGAAAACAATGTGGTTAAACACGTAGAATTAGTCCCAGAAATTGCTAACGAACCTAACTACGAGGCAGCACTTGCCGCATTGAAATAGTTTGTGCTAATTAAAAAGGCCAGCTTATGCTGGCTTTTTTGTAGGAGCAATTTTTAAATCGCGAATTATCTGTATGTATTTTCGCGATTTAAAAATCGCTCCTACAAATACTCGGTATATTTGGCATTGCTGCCTTTAGCTTTATCCACAGGATATTTCAGCGCATTCAGCTCTATTTTCTTGTTAGTCGCCTCAATCAAATCAATCTCTAACACTTCGGCAATACGCAGTAAATACACAAACGTGTCCGCCAATTCATGCGCCACCGCTTCGCGTTTTTCGGGCGAAAGTTGCTGGCTTTCCTGTGGCGTATCCCATTGAAATTGCTCAACTAACTCTGCCGCTTCCACAATCATCGCCATCGCCAAATTTTTAGGTGTATGAAATTGTGTCCAATCGCGCTCTGCCACAAATTGGTTAATTTTATTTCGCAAACTTTCTAAATTGTCTTCACTTTTCATTTTTCACTATTTTCTATTACTGCCAGCCACCATTTTAATTTCAAACAATCGACATTCCAATGGCCCGTTAAACAAAGGCGTACGCTTGCTGGGCGTAAGGCGCATCAGCTTTGGCAGGCGTAAATCATTGGTTAAAAAGTAAGTATTCCAGCCCGCAAATTTACGTTTTAGCGCTTCGCCCATTTTTGGATACAACAAAGCCAACTCTTCATCCTCGCCAATGCGCACCCCATACGGCGGATTAGCCACGAGCACGCCACTGTCACTTGGCGGAATCACTTCGGTGATATTCACTTGGCTGAGTTGTACCGCATCTCTCAGCCCCGCCTCCTCTAGGTTTTGCTTGGCAATGCGCACGGCGCGTAAATCGCTGTCAGAGCCATAAATCTTTTGAAATGTCGTTGGTTTTACATTTTTAAGTGCGGTATTTTTAATTTTCTTCCAAGTGTCTGATTCAAAGTTTTTGAGTTTTTCAAAACCAAAATCACGCTTTAAACCTGGTGCAATATTCAGTGAAATCATGCAGGCTTCGAGTAAAAACGTACCGCTACCGCACATCGGATCTAGCAATGGCTGGCCAGCTTGCCAGCCAGAAAGCTGCAAAATACCTGCGGCTAAATTCTCGCGCAGCGGCGCTTCTATACTGGCTTTGCGGTTGCCGCGTTGATACAAAGCATCTCCTGATGTATCCACGTAATACACGTAAGCATCGGCTGTTAAATAAGCATGAATACGCACCGCAGGCGTTTTGGTGTCAATGTAAGGGCGAGAATCCACCACTTGTCTAAACTTGTCGCACACCGCATCTTTGATTCTTAACGTGGCAAATTCCAAGCTTTTAAGCGGACATTTTACGCCTGTCACTTTCACCATAAAATCGTGTTTTACGTCAAACCAATTCGGCCAATTGAGTTTATAGGCGGCTTCATACAAATCATCCTCAGTTTGGTAATTGCCGCGCCCTACTTGCATAAGAATACGTGTGGCAATGCGCGAGTGCAAGTTAGCGCTGTAACACACGTTAAGCTCGCCCGCAAAGCCTACACCGCCGTCAGTGGGTTTGATGTCTTTAGCTCCAACAGCTTGCAACTCCGCTTGCAATAAGGCTTCTAGGCCGCGTGGGCATGTAGCAAAGTATTGATTCATAGTTTCTATTTACTCTAAAATTATTCTGAAAAAAATTGCTGATTGTGATGAGGGTTATGTTCGCACAGCTTCTCTAAAAAACCTATAAATTCTATTTTATGGTTAAGACTTACATTAGTTTCTAGCATTTTTGCACGTTCGCGCAAATTCACAATGCGCAAGTTTGATATATCTCTAAAGCCAAACACCACGATATTGCCTGGCTTACCTGTTGGCAGCATCAACACTTTATTATCAAAACTTTGCTCGATACGCTGTAAATAAATATCGAAATTTTTATCGCTACCCCACAGATTAATGACAAAAATGCCAACATTTGCCAGCGTCTTTTCGCAACTATCGAAAAATTCTTGGCTGCAAAAATCGGGCGGAATACCGTGTGCGTCAAACGCGTCAATCATCAAACAATCTGCGCTGTTTGGATTATTCGCCAAATAGGCGATGCCGTCACCTTCCATCACATTTAACCTTGCGTCGTTGTCTGGCACGTAAAAATGACTGCGCGCGATATTGATTATTTGCGGGTTGATTTCGATAATGGTTTGGGTGATTTCTGGGCAGTTGGCATGAATATATTTAGGCACAGAGCCGCCACCTAAGCCAATACTAAGCACATTTTTTACTTTGTCTGAAAACAACAAAAAGCCCATCATACCGCGTGAATAGGCGAGTTGCAGTTCGATTGGCGATTTAACTTTCATACTGCTTTGAATGGTCACCGTGCCTAAATGCAGCGAGCGAATGCCACTACTCTCAGTAACTTCAACAATACTCTCGTCAGAGACGCTTTTGTGGATTTTGCGGTTAAATCTCAGCATTATCTTCAACCACTACCACTAACTCAGCTTCGCCTATTTTTGCCTCTACTGCGCTCTTAAACTTGCAATTCAGCTCCATCAATAAGGTATCTATATGTTTGATTTCTAACAATACTTTTGTACCCACTTTGAGTTCAGGCAAGCTTGGCACTTTAGTAATGTAAAACATGCCATCAATGCGCACCAAGTTTTCGCGCCACACTGTAGCGGTGATTTCAATGAGCTTTTCCTGTAGCAAATATTGCAAGCACCAGTAACGCTCCATGCGCGTTTGAAACTCGCTATAGGCGCTGTAAGTTTGATCAAAATTGCGCATAATCACGTTCAGCTTGCCGTCCGCAGCGTTATAAGGCGCTGACTCTTTATCTAACATGGCAATCAATTGACGCTGATTCACCAAATCTACCGCACGGCGCAATGGCGATGTACACCAAGCATATTGTGCTACACCCAAGCCCTGATGTGGCTCCGCCTTAGTTGTCATAAACACCTTGCCACCCGTCTGCGCACGATAAATGCCTGCAATACTCGCCTCTTTCAGTAAGCCGCCCCAGTGACTATTGGCGTAAATCATCAGCTCAGCCACTAGCTTATCCATGGGTGCTCCACGTTCTCGGGCGACGATTTTAACCATGCCATCAGTGACATAAAAATTATAATCAATTTGCGGTGCGCGGTTTGGGTCGGCTTTGCCGCGTGCAATTTCTAAGCTTTCCGCCAAGCCGAATAGCACCTTAAGCCTCGCCCAATAAGGGTGCCCGCTGTCTTTTTCTAAAGTTTCTGTGTTGAAAAACGGTTCTAGTTCATCGTGGCGCAAATTGTCGGCAATTTTAATTTTTTCAAGTTTTGTTTCATGCGCCACAATCTCAAACTCTGGCGTAATTTCGCAATACAAACTCAACACTGGCTTGGTTTCGCCAGCATCTAAGCTAAATGGTTTCACTACATTATCTGGCAACATGGTGATTTTATTACCAGGCATATACACGGTAGAAAGTCGATTCAGCACAATCGCATCCAAGCCGCTATCTGGTTGCACCCCCAAGCTAGGCGCTGCAATGTGAATGCCAACGCGCGTATTGCCATTTTTTAGCGTTTCTAGGCTAAATGCATCGTCAACCTCAGTCGTGGTGGCGTCATCAATGCTAAAACATTCCACGCTTGCAAGCTGCAAATCATTTGCAATTACAGGCAAATCATGCGCT
>JAYVRE010000080.1:0-2555 GCA_043776535.1 Methylotenera sp.
AAAGCGCATGGTGGTGAACGATTTGGATGCTAATGTGGCCGACGTGATGGCAGCTGATGCAGTGGCGTTTCATCCTGAAGATATTGCAGATGAAGCCGCCCAGGCCTTTGAGCGTTATGACCTGGTAACCGCGCCAGTGGTGGATAAAAACAATAAATTAGTGGGGCGTTTAACAGTCAATGAGGTGATGGATTATATTCGTGATGAATCTGAATCGGATATGCTGTCAATGGCGGGCTTGCGCGAAGAAGAAGACTTTTTCGCCTCCATTTGGAAATCGGTGCAAAACCGTTGGGCGTGGTTGGCTATTAATCTAATGACGGCTTTAATGGCCTCGCGCGTCATCGGTTTGTTTGAAGGTTCTATTGAGAAAATAGTTGCGCTTGCAGCACTGATGCCGATTGTAGCGGGCATTGGCGGCAATTCTGGCAACCAAACCACCACTATGATTGTGCGCGGCTTGGCGCTGGGGCAGATTTCCGCACACAATATGCACTCACTCATCAAAAAAGAACTTGGTGTCGCCTTGCTCAATGGCCTTTTGTGGGGCAGTGTGCTTGGCCTAGTGGCTTATGCGCTGTATGGCAATTATCAACTGGGCTTGGTGATGATGTCTGCGATGACGCTTAATTTGTTACTTGCAGCGTTGATGGGCGTGATGATTCCGTTAGTGATGCATAAATCTGGTCGCGACCCAGCATTGGGTACTAGCGTGTTGATTACAGCGGTGACCGATAGCGGTGGATTCTTCATCTTCTTAGGTTTGGCGACCATTTTCCTGATATAAATAATTTAGTGTGAATAAATAAAACATGAATAATGAAATTCAGCTGATTTGGCAAGAAATTCAAAAAGATATTCAGAGCACCACTATGCTGTGGCAAGCTGGTCTTATTATCATCGCCACAGTAACGGCATGGATGATTAACGGGGCGCTACGCAACTATGTAATGCAACGTGCACCTGAGCATTGGAAGCTTGCGATAGGCAGTATCAACAGAGTGCTATTTCCACTGTCAACCTTAGTGCTGGTTTTGTTCAGTCAATTGATATTGTCCAGTTGGCAACACACGGGATTGCTCCAGCTCGCCAGCCGTTTATTACTGGCAATGGCCGTCATTCGTTTAATCGTTTATTTTGTGCGCTATTTGTTTCAGCCTAGTGGCTGGCTTAAAACGCTAGAGAGCGTAATAGCGTGGAGTATTTGGGGCATATTAGCCCTGTATCTTACTGGTTTGTTGCCTCAGATTATTCAAAGCCTAGAGGCACAGCATTTCAATATCGGCAAAAACCCTGTGAATTTGTTGCAGGTACTGCAGGCGCTGTTAACGGTAGTTTTTACCATCTTTATTGCATTATGGATTAGCCGATTATTAGAAAATAAGCTCATGCGTGCTGACCATGTCAATATGAATATGCGCGTGGTACTGGGCAAGCTGATTCGCATTGTATTGTTGTTTGTCGCCACGCTCATTGCCTTATCAGCAGTCGGCTTAGACATTACCCTGCTTTCAGTATTCGGCGGTGCGTTGGGCGTGGGGCTGGGCTTTGGTTTGCAGCGCATTGCCAGTAACTATGTTAGCGGCTTTATTATTTTGCTAGATAAATCTATGCAAATTGGTGACGTGATTTCTGTGGACAAACATTATGGCATGGTGAGTGATATGCGCGCACGCTATATGGTGCTTAGCAAGCCCGATGGCACGCATGTGATTATTCCCAATGAATCACTGATTACGACGGCTGTTGTGAATCATTCACTCACTGAACATAAAGGTCGTGTGCAAATTGACTTAGCCATTAGTGTGGATAGCCCGCTCGAGCTGGCCATGCAGTTGCTGCAAGATATTGCCAAACAACATGCACGCGTGCTAGAAACGCCCGCGCCAGTAGCGCGCATTAAAGGCTTTAATGAGCATGGCATAGGACTAACCTTGACAGTATGGGTTGCAGACCCTGAGAGCGGCGTATTAGGCCTGCAATCGGCTTTGTTTATGGATGTTTGGAAAGTGTTTAGGGATAATAAAATTACTTTTGTAAAATCAGAGACTAAACCAGACTAATAGTTAATTTTAGGCAATAAAAAACCCGCAACTGCGGGTTTTTTTTAAAACTAAACTTAATTTAAATTTAATTTAAGTCTGGTTTTATTTTAATTTAGTTTCTTTGTAAATTACATGTTTACGCACTACTGGATCAAATTTTTTGATTTCCATTTTTTCTGGCATGGTACGTTTGTTTTTTGTAGTGGTATAAAAATGGCCTGTACCAGCACTTGATTCTAATTTAATTTTTTCGCGCATAATATTTTCCTTTATTGGCTGAAATTATTCAGCAGCTTAAATTTTCTGACCCGCTGCGCGCATACCTGCAAGCACAGCGTCAATACCGTTTTTGTCGATTGTGCGAAGCGCGTTGTTAGTAATACGCATGCTCACCCAACGATTTTCAGATTCGACCCAAAATTTGCGATTTTGCAAATTAGGTAAAAAACGACGTTTTGTTTTGTTTTGTGCGTGAGAAACATTGTTACCCACCATTGGCTTTTTGCCAGT
>JAYVRE010000081.1:0-9924 GCA_043776535.1 Methylotenera sp.
ACACCCGCGCAAATACAAGCAGGCGTTACGGGTTTATACGCAATGCCTAGCGTTTCCAATAAACAAATCGCGCTGGCAGACCAATTATTTAGTGCCGCTAGCAGCACACTGTGGCTAGATTCTGAAGAGAAGCTAGATGCTATTACCGCTATTTCTGGTAGCGGCCCAGCCTATGTGTTTTATTTAATTGAAGCATTGCAAGAAGCAGCGCTGCAACTGGGTTTAAATGAGGAACAGGCTAAACAATTGAGCATTGCTACTTTTAAAGGCGCAAGTTTATTGGCTGATGTAAGCCACACGCCGATTGCCACTTTGCGTGAGCAAGTCACCTCTAAAGGTGGCACTACAGAACAAGGTTTACGGAGTTTACAAAACTCGCAAGTGAAGCAAGCCATAATTTTAGCTGCGCAAAGAGCTTGCGAACGTGCCAAGACTTTAGGCGATGAGCTAGGGAAAGATTAAAAATGTTTTCTAGCGCACTCACTTTTTTGCTCACTACGGTTTTAAATTTGCTCACCCTATTGTTTTTGCTGCGTTTTTTTATGCAGCTGTTCAAAGCGCCCTTTAACAACCCTTTGGCTTACATGGTAGTTTCGCTCACCGATTTTGTGGTAAAGCCTGTGCGCAGAGTGATTCCAAGCTGGGGTAAATTAGATTTATCCACCTTATTTTTAGCGCTAATCACGCAGTTTTTATTGCAGTCTAGTTTACTCTGGCTTCGCGATTTTCCCTTAAGCTTGGCGGGTCAATCTGCATGGCTAGGTTTAATAGGCATGAGCTTTGTGGGTGTATTTAAAGCTGGTTTAGATGTGTTTTTTTATGCCATTTTATTGCAAGTAATTTTAAGCTGGGTGAACCCACACACACCAATCGCCAGCGCGCTAAATAGCCTCACCAAGCCAATTTTAGCGCCAATTCAACGCTTTTTACCGATGGCGAGTGGCATCGATTTTTCACCTATCGTGGCACTGATTTTTTTACAAATGATTAACGTTTCTGTTGTAAAAACCTTAGAAATGCAATTATTATCGCTTTTTTAAGTACAGCCCTTTAAGTACATGAAATTTATAATCACTTATGTGTAAGAATTCATCGCGTTGTTTACAGATTAGTTAGTAATTAACGACTGATTAAAGTAAGCGACGAGTATCTCATAAGGTGTTTGGTTATTCAAACTCTTATGGGGTTTGACGGTGTTGTAGAAGTTAATAAAGCGCATCAACTCCACTTGCCGATGCTGTGCCTCTTTAAACACATGCTGCTGATGCCACATTTCCATCAGCGTGCGAATCACACGCTCAGCCTTGCCATTGGTTTGCGGCCTTGCCACACGGGTAAACTTTTGATTAATGTGCTGCGCTTTGAGTGTCGCGACAAACAAATGACTGTCGGTACCTTTATATTCGGTGCCGTTGTCTGAATACACACAGTCGATTTGATAAGGGCATTGGGCGAGCAATGTCTCGGTTAAAAAGGCAGTAGCACTGTGTTGAGATTTATCAGGCAATATCGCTGCATACAACTCGCGTGAGTAATCATCTACGCCGACAAACAAGTATTGACGTGGTGCGGTGGCTAATTCACCTTTAATGTGTGGTAAGCGTTTGGTATCAACATGCACCATTTCACCAGGATAGGATTTGTTGTAACATCGTGCTTCACGCTTGAGGCGGTCTTGAATGGATTGCTCAACTTTGGCTAATCGTTTCAAGCCGTATTGCAGGGCTTGGAAACGTTTGTTGGTGCTGGTGGTGGCGGGCGCAAACACCTGCAAGCGTGCGCGATTGATGATGTTGTGGATGGTGGGGCGACTGACGTTGAAGTGTCTCGCTAATGCGGTTTTACTCCATTGACCCGTTTGATAGAGCGGCCATATTTCTTGCCGCGCATAAGGCGTGACGCGGGTGTTTTTGTGAATGTTCATTAACAGTATTCTCCATGAAAATACTGTAAACAACGCTAGGATTTCTTACAGCATTTAAGCTCTTGAATAGTACTTAATTACATTCCTGAGTGGCATATTGACTTATCTACTATATGTAGTCAAGATGATTAGGAGTGATTTCATAATTTGTTTAAGGCAGTATCCAAATGAAACAAAAATTGTTAATAGCTTTTTTGATACTTTATTTTGGTGGTGCATTTGTTGATTACCTTGATCGTGAAGGTATTGAAAATGGATTGTGGAACAAGATACTTTGGCGTGATGGCTCACTTCCAATAATCTCTTTGGCCAAGGGGTTGTTGTGGCCGGTACGCTTGATTTCTAATGAGCCATCTACAAGAATTTACACCAATTCAACAAAAACTACAGCCGAGCAATTTGTAGCAATACTTCACAAAGCAAATAAATATCCATTATGTAATTCTAATGGGTGCATTCAGGACATCACGGCAAAAGAGAACACAGCTATAGCTACATATATATTGCCACGTACCTTTTCGGAATTAACGGAAAATTTGGGCACTGACCCAGTCGCAGCGGCTGAGAAAATGAGACCGGATGTTCTAAGAGATATTTGCAGGGAAATTCAAGCAGACTTCCCTGACAAATCAATGAAATGGATGGCTAATTATTATTCGAGTGACAGTAAGCTTTTGGCATCAATACTAATTACATTGAGTGAATGCTCATAAAAATAATATTGTTTTGAGGAGACCGTTCATAATTTTGTGTAACTGGCTCAAAGTGCCACTCTCTCACTACCGAACATTACAGCCAACTGACCCAGCGCCAAGCCCCAATCACGCACAGGCATTGTCCATTTGCTGGCAATGCGATGGGCGTTTAAGTAGATCACTTTCATCATAGCATCATCGTCCATGAAGGATTTTTTAGGCTTCAGCACTTTTTGCAAGCTAGCATTCAATGATTCCACCGCATTGGTGGTGTAAATCACTTTGCGTATCTCAGGCGGATAATCAAAGAATACCGTGAGCCGTGACCAGTTATACGCCGCAAAAACAAATTTAAAATTAATCACAACATACAGATGGCTATAGTAAGCTACATCCAAACAATATCAAACGCCTCACGCGCATATTGACTATCTACCTGCAAAGTCACGCGCTTATTAATAAAATCAGATAAATTGGCTAGGCTTTGCGATTCTTCATCCAGCAGTAAATCAATTACGCTGGCGGAAGCGATTACTTTGAATTCTTTGGCATTAAACTGTTTAGATTCGCGTAATAGCTCGCGCATAATCTCATAGCAAATGGTTTGCGCGGTTTTATGCTCGCCACGGCCATCGCACACTTCGCAAGTTTCACACAGTAAATGCGCCAAGCTTTCGCGCGTACGTTTGCGTGTCATCTCCACTAAACCTAGTGAGGTAAAGCCGTTAATACCAGTGCGGGCACGATCTAAATCCACCGCTTTTTGCAGCTCTTGCAGCACGGTTTCACGCTGCGCATCTGTATCCATATCGATAAAATCGATGATAATAATGCCGCCTAAGTTTCTTAGTCTTAGTTGCCGCGCTATACACTGCGCGGCTTCCAAGTTGGTTTTAAAGATGGTATCAGATAAATTTTTACCGCTAACAAAACTACCAGTATTGACATCTATCGTGGTCAGCGCTTCGGTCTGATCAAAAATTAAATAGCCACCCGAGCTTAATTCTACTTTGCGGGAAAGTGCGCGCTCGATTTCTTTTTCAATATTATAAAAATCGAAAATTGGCCGCTCACCTTGATAGTGGTAGAGCGGCTTCACCGCTTTGGCCACATAAAGTTCAGCAAACTCTTTCAGTTGCTCATAAGTCGCTTTAGAATCCACGCGAATACTGACGGTATCGTCATTCACGACATCGCGCAATATACGCTTGGGCAAGCTTAAATCGTAAAATACCAGTGAGCGTTCATCGGCTTGTTTGCTATCTGATTGAATTTTTGCCCACACTTTTTGCAAGTATGCAATATCGTTCAGCAGCTCTGCATCTGAGGCGTTTTCTGACATGGTGCGGATAATAAAGCCGCCCGTGCGTTTCTCTGGTAGTAACCCCAATAAACGATTGCGCAGCATTTCTCGCTCGTCTTCATCTTCAATACGTTGCGATACTCCGATGTGATCTTGATGCGGCAAAAACACTAAAAAACGCCCTGCAATGCTGATTTCCGTGGTCAGCCGCGCACCTTTGGTGCCAATCGGCTCTTTAATGACTTGCACGATAATGCTTTGGCCTTCGCGCAACACTTCTTGAATAGGTCGTTCTATTTGCGGCTCGCCATCGATATGGCACTCCATAACATCGGCCGCATGTAAAAAAGCCGCACGTTGCAGACCTATTTCTACAAATGCAGATTGCATACCAGGCAAAACACGACACACCTTGCCACGATATACATTGGAAACAATACCAAGTGACGAGCTGCGCTCGATATGCAGCTCTTGCGCAACGCCATGCTCTAGCACCGCCACCCGCGTTTCTTGTGGCGTTACGTTAATTAAAATCTCTTGTCCCATTTTTCGCTTCTACGCAGCTTGCAACATAAAATCCACATGAATTTCATCATAGCCAAACACAATTTGACCAGTTTCAGTTTTATCTAGCACGCCTGCCTTCAGTAACATTTGCACATCATTATGCACCGCCTTCACATCGCGTCCCACACGTCTGGCAATTTCGCGCAAGGCCAATGGCTGGCTACCAACAAGCGTTTTTACAATCGCCATGCGGTTAGGCGCAAGCACTTTCCACAGCAACTCTAAGCTGGCAAAACTAATATAATCGCCTTGTGGCTTGCCGCTAAGCGCTTGTTTGGCACGCGTTGCAACGCTGCTCATTGAATCTACAGATAACATGACGGTTTTCATGGTTGTTTCTCCAACTGTTTAATTTGCGCAAAAAAATCGTCTATCAATTGCTCGGTCGATACAAAATTATATTCAAGCTCTTGCGCGTTAATATGCACATGGTTGCCTTTGCCTGCCTCATTATCATACCTAAGCACACACACATTATTCACCACATAAGCCAGACGATATTTAAAATGGTGGGCAGAGCCATTTAGCGGCGCGGGCAATTGCCAAATAACGATTTCTGCAAAAGTGGTTTCGCTTAAAATCAAGCGTTGTTTTAACAATAATTGCGCCTTCATGTTGTAAATGATAACAACATTTTAAGCTGTTGGCAATAAAAACAACAGCTGATATAAAAGCGCTAAATATTGCTTAAAACAGATGCCTTGAGAACCTCATGGATATTGGCTCGCAGGCCTGCACTAGAATGCTCGTATCCAGTGCAGGTGCTAGAAATAGAATTTATCTGAAACCACACTTAATTTCATTTAATTGGCCAGCGTAGCTTCATTAAATGACCTGTCTTTAATTCGACATGGGCTTAACAAATATTTTGGTGGAAGCTAATATATTAGCTTAGTGGATATCGACACCAATATCAGTTGCAATTTTTTTCGCTAGTTTATAGAAATCTTTATAACAACTACTTACCGCCTCTACATGTGCTCCAATCGCGCCATCTGAGGGCTTAAGAAAAAACATGGGCTTTCGCGCCTCCATTGCAAGCGGCATTAAACTTCTGTAATGCTTAAGAAGTGCCAGATTAAATGGGTCTTCATCAACGTCAACATTACTCGGAAATATATCATCTAAAACGGAATTTCGATAAATATCAGGAATTCTATCCATCCAGCGCAAATAAGCTTTAACTGGGCGGTTATCACGCAAACCGTGCTGCATCACCACATATCCTGAAGGCTTCATCAGACCTTTTGGCATTGATATATCCTGGGGAGCTTTAGTGAGCAGTTCACTCCAGTTTGCGCGCCACTCTTGTAGTTTGGGTCCTAAGTTTTTAAGGCCTTGCAGTGAAAATAAATCAGGTGCAAGTGGCAAAATAACATAATCGGAGGCGATGAGAGCCGAGCGATTAATAGCACCTAAATTTGGCCCAACATCAATTAGCACCACTTCAACATTATCAGCACTGCCCGCCTCAATGACACGATGGAACGCTGTCATTACCCTAAAGGCAGACTCATCTCGATTGTGACATTTTGGCCAACTTTCTGATAGCTTATCCTCAAAGTTTGAAAGTCCTAAATCTCCAGGTATCAGTCCAAGATTTATATCCACCTGCTCTACATGCGGCTTTGCAATATCGCCTATTCCGCGAATAATGGGGCGAATCGCGCCATAAATCGTTTCTGGGTGCTCACCGTCTGGCCAAAGCTGTTCCAACCGATTTTCCTCAAGAAACATAGAGGTTAAATTAGCTTGGGGATCTAAATCTGCGACTAAGGTTTTAATGCCTTTATCAGCAAACATCCACGCCAAGTGATACACCAATGTAGTTTTGCCAACGCCACCTTTATTATTAAAAAACGCGACTGTTTTCATTGGGTCTCCGATAAACCTTAACCAGTACAGTATGCTCATCAAACTCAAACTCTGCTGGCTGATTGCCATTTTCTTTTAACAATTCCTGTGCGCGCAAAACACCATACCCAAAGCGATTCACAAAGCCCAATGATTTCATGGCTTCTGCAATAATAGGATTACGATAGCTATTGCGTGTCGGAAAGTTAGCTGGTGTAGCCTCACCATATAAACCACCTGGGCTTTGAATTTCAATATGATCACTAAATACATAAAATCGAATGGGGGAGTTACTATCGTAATTTCGGTGCATTACCGCATTCATTAGAAGCTCTCTTAATGCTGTTTCTGGGTAGTCAGACACCATTCTCTCTTGCAAAGCTGTTTTCCTTTGCAGGCTCGTTTGTATTAAAACCCTTAACCTAGCTTCAAGCTCACGCAATACAGTCAACAAATCACCAGAAATTTCCGCTTGGTCATCAGGCACATCTACCGATGATAGATTAGGAAATTTGACATATTGCACATATGCGCCTGGCAAATAAGCTCTAGGGTCTTTACCTACCAGCAATAATCCAGCATGTGTTGGCTTATTTTGACTGGGATCATACAGTCTTAACGAGGCTAACTGATGTGGAATTGAACGGTGATTTTCTGAGATTACGTCAGCATCAACGGCCTCACGACGATAGGCATCAAACTGGCCTAGCGCTAAATCATCAATTGATGATTCCATACAAGGCCTAGCATCAAACGATTTAGCTAAAGCAACTCTGCGCTCGGATAAAATGCGCTCTTCTTGTTCATTGGCAGTAGCCTTACTAGGCCCTACTCTAATCCATACAGAACCTTTATAACGGACAGGAGGAAGGTCTGATGGCTTTACTTCAACAACGGCAACCTCCCCGCCATCGAGCTTGTATTGGTTTACGGTAATAACTGGCTGTGGCAGAATGTTGCCGTTAGATCTAATTGCAGCTAAATTCAACAATAGCTGGTCAGTTACTATTAAACCCGAAACCTGTCCATCATCTTTCACCCCAATCAACAAAAAACCAGACTGCCTATGATTCGGCATATCGTTTGCGAATGCACAAACAGCTTGACTAAATTTATCAGTGTTATTAACAGACACAGTTCGCTCTACCCTGTCGGACTCGATATCTAACATCAGCGAGTTCAAATCATGTTCTGTAAGCATTTTACTCTCTGTCAGTTGTACTAAAATTATTTTACCATGCGCTTTAATTTGACCTAATGCAAATAAAAACTTTACAGAACAATTAATGCACTATGTCCATCTTTACTTACTTTGAACACTCTGTATAGTTTGCAGCAATTTCGCGGTTTCAAACAGCGGCAAGCCCACCACACCAGTATAACTACCCGTAATTTTTTTAATCCAAGCGCCAGCCAAACCTTGTATGGCATAGCTGCCAGCTTTATCTTTGTGCTCGCCCGTGGCAATATAGGTCTCTATCATAGCATCGGTCAGCGGCATCATTTGCACCAGCGTGCTATTTAATCGTGTTTTCAGCTTACCTTTAAAAGCCAGCGCAATAGCGGTGTGCACTTGGTGCGTGCTGCCCGATAATTTTTTAAGCATTTCAAACGCATCGACTTCGTTTTCTGGTTTACCGAAGATTGTCATACCTAGCGCGACTGTCGTATCTGCCGCCAAAATAGGTAAATCGGTGTGCTGGCCGTTTAGCTTTTTAACAATGGCTAAAGCTTTTTGTTCGGCTAAGCGCAGCACATAATCAGCAGGCGATTCGTTTGGCAATGCCTGCTCATCAATATCGGCGGGCATCACAAGGCAATCAATATGCATTTGGTTTAACAGTGCTACACGGCGCGGGCTTTGCGATGCCAAAATAATAGTTTTAAACATGCGCTTACTTTAATGGACTATGTACAATTATCAAACCATAAAATAGCTTGTTTCCGCAATTTGCAAGTTAGCGGTAAAATAGCTGTATTAATTTAAAAGAATTTACAGTTAGTGAAAAAAACACAATTTAAACCTAATACTACCGTTGCAGCAATTATCGAGCAAAACGGCAAGTTTCTTTTGGTAGAAGAAGAAACCGAGCGAGGCAATCGCTTTAATCAACCCGCTGGGCATTTAGAAGATGGCGAAACACTGATTCAAGCAGTGATTCGAGAAACTATGGAAGAAGCCGCTTACGAGTTTACACCAGAGGCGCTACTGGGCGTTTACCATTGGAAGCACCCGCATAACGACACCACTTATTTGCGCTTTGCCTTTATTGGCAAGGCTGGCGTGCATTACCCCATGCAAGAATTAGACGACGGTATTATTCAGGCAGTATGGATGACGATTGACGAAATTCGCGACAAAGCGAGTCTTATGCGTAGCCCGCAAGTGCTTACCTGTGCTGAGGATTATCTAGCAGGAAAGCGCTATCCGTTGCAAGTGATTGCCAACTTATGAGTAAAAAACGAGTGGTTGTAGGCTTATCAGGCGGCGTAGATTCTAGCGTCACGGCGCTGCTATTGAAGCAGCAAGGCTACGATGTAATCGGCCTGTTCATGAAAAATTGGGAAGATGATGATGATGACGAATATTGCGCCAGTAAGCAGGATTTAATCGACGCGGTTTCTATCGCTGACAAAATCGGTATCGAAATTGAAGCTGTAAATTTTAGCAAAGAATATAAAGACCGCGTATTTACCAATTTTTTAGAAGAATATCAAGCTGGTCGCACGCCCAACCCCGATATTTTGTGCAATGCCGAGATTAAATTTAAAGCGTTTTTAGACCACGCCATGAGCTTGGGCGCAGATTCAATCGCCACTGGCCACTACGCGCAAGTGCGCGAAAACCCGCTTAAACCTGGACTTTTCCAACTGATGAAAGCCGAAGATGGTAGCAAAGATCAAAGCTATTTTTTGTATCGTTTAAACCAAGCACAGTTGAGCAAAACGCTGTTTCCATTAGGCAAATTGCTAAAGCGCGAAGTGCGCGAAATGGCACGCGTAGCGGGTTTAATTAACCATGATAAAAAAGATTCCACTGGCATATGTTTTATTGGCGAGCGGCCTTTTCAAGAATTTTTACAGCGCTATTTACCCAAAAAACCTGGTGACATTAAAACGCCAGAAGGCAAATTAGTTGGCCAGCATGATGGCTTGATGTATTACACACTAGGCCAACGCCAAGGCTTAAAAATAGGCGGCAGTCGAGAAAGTAATGGCGAGCCATGGTTTGTAGCCGCCAAAGATATGCAAAAAAATGAGCTAATTGTGGTGCAAGGCCATGAACACCCGCTGTTGTTAAGCGACGGTTTAATCGCCAGCCAACTGACGTGGATTGATAACGAACAGCCGATAACAAACTGGGTGTACGCCGCCAAAACACGCTACCGCCAGCCTGATGCGCCATGTGAAATTGATGCGCTAGATGAAACAAATGTCACCGTTAAGTTCGGCCAAAAACAATGGGCAGTCACGCCTGGGCAAAGCGCCGTTGTGTACGAAAGCAATGTGTGCCTGGGCGGTGGCATTATTACTAGCTCAATTTGATAACAATTTAATTAGAATCTAAATTCATCAAATAG
>JAYVRE010000082.1:0-2550 GCA_043776535.1 Methylotenera sp.
TGTTGACCTTATTTAAACTAATTAATCACGCAGATTTTAACATGCGTTATCATACTGTTTTTAGTTGAATTGAGTAACCAAAATGGCACGCACCGTACATTGTATTAAATTAGGTAAAGAGTTAGACGGCATGGACTTCCCCCCCTACCCAGGCGAGCTTGGCAAACGCATCTACATGAGCGTGAGCAAAGAAGCATGGGCAGCCTGGCTAAAACAACAAACCATGCTGGTGAACGAAAACCGCTTAAGCTTAGCTGACGCATCGGCAAGGCAATATTTAAAAGAACAAACCGAAAAATACTTTTTTGGTGATGGCGCTGATACGGCGAGTGGGTATGTGCCAGAGAAAAGCTAACCATAAATTTATGTATATTTACGTTAAAGATAAGGGGAAATAAAATGACAGAGACTAAAGATGAGGTAATCGAAAATGCTGATAAAACTATTAAAGGTAAAATTGGCGATTGGCGAGAACGATTTTTTGAAATGGATTTATTGTCTCCAATGTATATATTTCTTTTTATAGTTCTATTTAGAGATGGAATTGATGGTTATGATTTACATGACGCAATCATTAAATTCATTGCAAGCTACAACGGGTCTTGAAAAAATCGCCTCTGTAAGCCTTATGTATATTGGCTTGCAGAAGCCAAGTAGGGTGGGTTCTTGAACCCACGCGTCACATTCTGACTATCCCCTCCCGCGTGGGGTTAAAACCCCACCCTACAAAAACTATCCCAAACGCTGCCAGCATTCTCTTGGCGTAATAATCGGTAACTTACATGCTTTACCCAAACCTAACAACTCTGCATCGCCAGTTACAAAAGCTTCCACATTGGCTTGCAATGCACAGGCAATAATCCACGGGTCTTCTTTATCTTTTATTGCTAATGTTGGGGCGGTTGCTTGGGCGGCTATTACTTCTAGTAGCCTTAATTCGGCTTCTACATTCACCAATAAATCTGGCGTTGCTTTAAATTTTCTTTGCAAAATATCCAGCACCTCTAAAATGACTGGCTCGCCAATCACGGTTTCATGCTCGGTAATCAGACGCTCGTATAAATCTGCACACAAACCGCGTGTGGCCAACGCGCTGACTAACACGTTGGTATCTAAAAACACCCTCAAGACACTGCCTTGAACACATCCTCGTCGGTTAAAAAGCCTGCTTGCTCGGCCAGCGGCATGACTTGTGTGCGTAATTGGCGAAATTTATTTAAAGTGAGTTGGCGACGCAAAGCCTCGCGCACAATATCGCCTTTGGGGCGGTGTGCGGCGTTTGCTGCCATTACAAGCTCGCGCTCTAAGGCATCATCGATTCTTACAGTTAAGGTTGTACTCATGATTTTACTCCTTGCGTTGTGTTACATTGTAACACAACGAGTAAGGTGTGCAAATATGTCTGTATTTGCACACCTTTTTTGTAGGAGCGCAATTTATTGCGCGAAGCTTACAGTCATTCGCGATTTAAAAATCGCTCCTACAATAAAGTTATTTCTTGTAAGTTTTCACACCATCTGCCGTAGCCAGCAACAACACATTGGCTGGCCGCGCAGCAAACAAGCCATTCGTCACCACGCCGACGATTTGGTTAATCTTATTTTCCATCGCCACTGGGTCGTCAATTTTCAAATTCCAAACATCTAAAATCACGTTGCCATTGTCAGTGGTAAAGTCGCGTAATTTTGGTTGGCCGCCCAGTTTTACTAGCTCGCGCGCCACATAACTTTTGGCCATTGGTAGCACTTCTACAGGTAGCGGAAACTTACCTAACACTGGCACGTATTTGGTCTCATCACAAATACAAATAAATTGTTTGGCCACGGCTGCCACAATTTTCTCGCGTGTGAGTGCCCCGCCGCCACCCTTTAGCATGTGTAGATGCTCGGTAATTTCATCCGCACCATCCACGTAAATATCTAAGCTATCTACTGCGTTTAAATCGAACACTTCAATACCATGAGCGCGTAAACGTTGGGCTGTGGCCTCACTGCTGGCCACTGCGCCATCAATTTTGTGTTTTACTTTGGCCAGCTCTTCAATAAAAAAGTTGGCGGTGGAGCCAGTGCCTACGCCGATAATGCCCTCTTTTACGTAAGCGACTGCTGCTATAGCTACTTGTTGTTTGAGTTCGTCTTGTGTGAATGCCATTTTACTTAAACCTTTACATTTTCTTTATAATTGCAGATATTCATTATGATACACCGCAACGCATCTATTAAAAATAAGGCATGAGCATAAATTACAGACAAAAGATTGAAAACTCGCGCGTGTATGACGTGGCTAAAATCACGCCTTTAGAGTTTCAGCCAAATTTATCGGCGCGCATTGGTAACCGCGTGTTGCTTAAGCGCGAGGATATGCAGCCCGTGTTTTCGTTTAAGCTGCGCGGCGCGTATAACAAAATGGCGAGTTTGCCTGCTGATGTGCTAAAACGCGGCGTGATTGCTGCCTCTGCTGGCAACCATGCGCAAGGCGTGGCGCTGGCGGCGCAAAAGCTTAATTGTCGCGCGGTGATTGTGATGCCAACCACCACACCACTCATCAAAA
>JAYVRE010000083.1:0-9896 GCA_043776535.1 Methylotenera sp.
ACTTAAAATGAATGTTTAGATTGTAGCGGCTATGTTTTAAATCTAAAAGCAAAAGCATCAATATCAAACCATAAGTTTGCTAAATTGTGGCAAAATTGCAGCATGAAAGAAGCGTCTTCTAAAGCCAACACAATAATTACCACTTGCCCTGCTTGCGGCTTGTTGTGTGACGACGTGTTAATTGAAAATAATAATAATAAAATCAAGGTATTGACCAAAGGCTGCGAAAAAGCAGTACATTTTTTTGAGCAGCCTTTAAATGACACTTCAGCGCAAATCAACGGCAAACCTGTCACTTTGCAACAAGCCATTACACATACTGCGAAATTACTCAAAGCAAGCCAACAGCCTTTATTTGCGGGCTTAAGCACCGATGTACAAGGCTTTCGCGCCATTTATAATCTCGCCAAAAAAACCGATGGCAGCCTTCAACACACGAACGCCAAAAGCACAGCGCGTAACATGAAAGTGTTGCAAAGCACAGGCTGGCAGACCACAACGCTGACCGAAGTGAAAAACCGCGCCGATGTAATTGTGTGCATTGGCAGTGATATTGTGAGCCATAATCCGCGATTTTTTGAGCGCTTTATTAATGTGGATGGCATGTTTGTTAATGCGAAGCAACGCGAAGTTATTTTTATTGGCGAAAATTTAGAGTCAACTGCTGGAATTTTGCCTAACACCACCCCCGCGTCCCTATTGGCTTGCAAGGCAGTTGATTTACCTGAAATTACGTTGGTTTTACGCGCTTTGGTTGCTGATAAAAAGCTAAAAGCCACCGAAGTTGCTGGCGTTAAAATCAGTGATTTACAAGCCATTGCCAATAAACTAAAAACTGCCAAATACGCCGTACTGGCTTGGGTAGCGAAGGATTTAGATTTTGCGCACGCCGAATTGACGATTCAAAATATCACTGAAACCGTGGCGATTTTAAACAATACAACACGCGCCGCTGGCTTACCGCTTGGTGGTAGCGATGGCGACACCAGCGTGAATAATGCGAATACTTGGTTGAGTGGTTTAACTTTGAACGATGAAGCTGTTGAGCATGATTTAATGATTTGGGTGAATAGTTTAAATATGGAAAAATTGCCGCCTGAATCTGATAAGCCATTGATTGTAATTGGTAACGCCAACCTTGCAGGGGCGGCTTGCAGCCGCGAAGCGACCTTGTTAAATGATGAAGCGAAATCGCGGCTGCAAGCCGCTCCTACAAAATCACCAGCCGTATTCATCCCAATCGCCACGCCAGGCTTGGATTGCAGCGGTACGCTGTTTCGAGTGGATTCATCGGTGATTTTGCCTTTAAAGAAAATTCGCGAAAATGCTTTGCCGACTTTGAGTGAAGTTGTACGTGGAATTGAGGCGTTGCTATGATGCTAAATCTATCCTATCCCGTCATTCTGAGCGCAGCGAAGAATCCAGGTTTTATGGTGATTAGTACGCAAAATTCTAGATTCTTCGCTGCGCTCAGAATGCCAGGTGTGGAAGTTTTTGGTATTAATAAATGATTACCCTCTTAAAAAACGCTAAGCTCTACGACCCCGCACACAACAAAGACGGCGTAGTGGAAGACATTTACATGCGCGACGGGCACATTATTGCCAAGCCAAATCAATCAGAAAAAATCAACCAAACAATTGATTTAAGTGCAAAAATTGTCATGGCGGGCGCGATTGATATGCACAGCCATATTGGTGGTGGCAAGGTGAATATTGCGCGCATGATGTTGCCCGAGTTTCACGAGACGCAAAATTACAGCGAGCCTGAAGCGCATATTTGCACGCCAAATTGTTCACATAATGCAACGCCTAGCACCACCGATACAGGTTTTCGCTATATCGAAATGGGCTACACCGCCGCGTTCGAACCCGCCATACTGCCGATTAACGCGCGACAGGCGCACATGGAAATGGCCGACACGCCAATGATAGATAAAGGCGGCTACGCCATGTTGGGCAATGATGATTACTTTTTGCGGCTTTTAGCCAACAAAGCCGACCAAAAAGTAATCAATAACTACGTCGCATGGACGCTGCACGCGACGCAAGCCATCGGCATTAAAGTGGTAAACCCAGGCGGTATTTCGGCTTTTAAGTTTAACCAGCGTCGCTTAAATTTAGACGAAAACAATGTGCATTATCAAGTTACGCCTCGTGACATTTTAAAAAGCTTAAGTCGCGCTGTGAATGAGCTAGGCATTGCCAAGCCGCTGCATGTGCATTGCAATAACTTGGGCGCGGCGGGCAATTTTCAAACCACGCTAGACACAATGGGTGCCAGCGATGGCGTGCCGATGCACCTCACGCACATTCAGTTTCACTCTTACGGATTAGAAGGTGATAAAAAATTTTCATCAGCCGCAGCGCAGATTGCCGAGGCGTTAAATAAAAACAAGCACATCACGGCTGACGTAGGGCAGATTTTATTCGGCCAAACCGTGACTGCGTCTGGCGACAGCATGATGCAGCACCTAAACGCACGTCACGCCAGCCCGAAAAAATCGGTTATTATGGACGTGGAATGCGATGCGGGTTGCGGAGTAGTGCCGTTTAAATATAGAGACCAAAACTACGTCAACGCGCTGCAATGGGCGATTGGCTTGGAATTATTCTTAAGCGTAACCGATCCGTGGCGCATCTTCCTCACCACCGATCACCCCAACGGCGCGCCCTTTACCAGCTACCCACATTTGATTCGTTTGCTGATGGACAAAAGCTTTAGAAACGAAGCCTTTGCCAAGCTGAATTTAGACGCGCAAGCCATGAGCAATTTGCCTTCACTAACGCGTGAATATTCACTCTATGAAATTGCCATTATGACGCGCGCAGGTGCAGCCAAGCTGATTGGCCTGAACAACTGCGGGCATTTGGGCGCAGGTGCTCAGGCCGATATTACCGTTTATACTGAGCAAGCCGACAAAGAAGCTATGTTTGGGCGACCAGATTACGTGTTTAAAAATGGTGAACTGGTAGTAAAACACGGTAAAGTGGTTAAAGTAGTATGGGGCGCAACGCACGTTACCAAGCCTGCGTTTGATATTGGTGTTGAAACAGATTTAAAAAAATATTTCGATAAATACCATACCATTCAATTAGATAACTTTAAAATAGCCAATGATGAAATCATCGATAACGGGCGTGGCAAAATCGTAACGCACAAAAAAATGAACCTGCATGATGAATATTAACGGCATCCAAATTGACGACACCTTCGCCGAGGCATTTAACATGCGGGCGACGCGGGTGCTCATCACCGCGCTCAACCTAAAATGGGCCTACCATGCCGCCAACGCCATGACAGGCTTTGCCACCAGCGTGATTGGCTGCGGCGTAGAGGCGGGTATTGAGTGCGAATTAAACGCAGATGAAACGCCAGATGGACGCGCTGGCGTAAGTGTTTTGATGTTTGCTATGGGCAGCAAAGTGTTGATGCAACAGCTAGAAACGCGCATGGGGCAATGCATACTCACCTGCCCTACTGCGGCGGCGTTTGCTGGCATTGAATCAGAAGACCAAATTAATTTAGGCAAGCATTTGCGTTATTTTGGTGATGGCTTTCAAACTTCCAAACTTATAGCAAATAAAAGATATTGGCGTATCCCTGTGATGGATGGCGAATTTTTAGTGCAAGAAAGTACAGGCATGGTGCGCGCGATTGGCGGCGGTAATTTTTTGATACTCGCTACTAGCCAAGCTGCGGCTTTAAACGCCGCAGAAACCGCAATTGAAGCCATGAAAAAAATCCCAAACGTCATTATGCCCTTTCCAGGCGGCGTGGTGCGTAGCGGCTCAAAAGTCGGCAGTAAGTACCCGAAAATGTTCGCCAGTACCAACGACGCATTTTGCCCGACACTCAAAGGTTTGACGAACACCGAATTGAGTGACGACATTGAAAGCGTGATGGAAATTGTGATTGATGGGCTGACGTTTGAAGACATCTTCAAGGCGATGAAAGCGGGCATTGAAGCCATTTGTGCTTTGGGTGATTCAAGCAGCGTAAAACGCATTTCCGCAGGCAATTACGGCGGCAAACTTGGCCCGCATCATTTTAAACTGCATGAGATTTTAGCTTAATGTTAAAGCTTGGCTCTATCATTGTTTTTATTGCAAATCTTCTCATTTCGTCATTCTGGCGTAGGCCAGAATCTAGGCAACACACATGCCTAGTGTGGCTACAAAAAGTAAATAGTACTAAATTGGTGTTTGCCTGGATACCCCCTTGCAGGGCGCGTTGGCTTCTGCATAAGCCAACCGTTACGCAGGCGCACAGCATGCTGTGCGAAACCCCTGCTACACCCTCCGCTGGTATGACGAGCAAAGAAAAATGACTTCGCTATGATAACAGCACTCACATTCACACTTAAGTCAAAACCCGCATTCAAGCTGGATTGCAGCCGCTTAACGCCGAATGGTTTAGCTGGTTTAAATATTGCTAAAATTAGCAATTTATCTTTTACCAGCGCCAAAAATTCACCGAAAGTAGCCGATTATTTTGAGGTTTCTGGCGATGATTCACAAAATATCATCTTTAAAAACAGCAGCACTCTGCTCGGTTATATCGGCCACAAAATGTCTCGTGGGCAAATCACCATTGAAGGCGATTGCGGTGACTTTTTAGGTGCTAACATGCAAGGTGGCAGCATAGTTTGCACAGGTAATGCGGGTGATCGCGTGGGCGATTTAATGCGTCGTGGCTTGATTCTAATCGACAGTAACGCAGGTGAATATTGCGGCAGCCGTATGCTAGCAGGCACGATTGGCGCGTATGGCAGCGTGGGACAATATGTGGGTTTTGGCATGAAACGCGGGACGATTTTATTAAACAATAAAACTAATTTACATGCAACAATTCAAGATTGCGGCACACACAGCTTGCCGTTTTTGGCGCTACTTTTTCAATCTTTTAAAACGCTTCCAAGCAAATTTAATACCTTAAAAAACCAACGCGCGCAACGTTTTGCGGGTGATTTAGCTTGTAATGGTAATGGCGAAATTTTGGTTTTAGTAACTTAACCTATAATTACAAGCTAACACTTTTAACATCGTCATTCTTCGCTACGCTCAGAATGGCGGGGAAAATAGGTCTTGTTTTTCTAAATTGCGTGCAAGTGTTAAAATAGCGTTTTAGCTATCGTATATTCACTTCATGCCCAAATATCTCACCGCCGCGCTGTATAAGTTTGTTACTTTAGAAAACTATGCTGCCCTACAAGCCAATATTCAAGAGGCCTGCGTGGCATATCATATTAAAGGCACGATTCTGCTGGCTGCAGAAGGCATCAACGGTACCATTGCGGGCTTGCCAGAAAATATCCACGAAGTGCTGAATTTTTTGCGTACCGATGCTGCGTTTGAAGGTAAATTTTCCAACTTAGAACACAAAGAGTCATACGCTGACGAGCATCCTTTTTACCGCATGAAGGTAAAGCTGAAAAAAGAAATCGTCACCATGGGCGTGCCGAGCGTAAACCCCAACAACACCGTTGGCACTTATGTGAAGCCCGAAGATTGGAACGCGCTAATTGCCGACCCAGACGTGATTTTACTGGATACGCGCAACGATTACGAGGTACATATTGGCACATTTAAAGGCGCGGTGAGCCCTGAAACCACCACGTTTCGCGAGTTTCCAAAGTATGTAAAAGATAACTTAGATAAAACCAAACACAAAAAAGTGGCGATGTTTTGCACTGGCGGAATACGCTGCGAAAAAGCCTCCAGCTATATGTTAGAACAAGGTTTTGACGCGGTTTATCACCTGCAAGGTGGCATTTTAAAATACCTAGAAACTGTGCCAGAGGCGCAAAGTTTATGGCAAGGCGAATGTTTTGTGTTCGATCAACGCGTGGCGGTAAAACATGGGTTGGAAGTAGGCGAATTTGACCAATGCTACGCCTGCCGTATGCCGCTTTCACCAGAAGAGTTAAAATCGCCGCATTATACTGCTGGCATTAGCTGCCCGCATTGCTACAACTCACTTACTGAAGAAAAAAAGATAAGCCTCACCGAGCGCCAAAAACAAGTGATTTTGGCCAAAAAGCGCGGAGCAAGCCACATTGGTGAGAAGCAAAAAAAGTGATTTTTGTTATTACTTATCTAGCTATAAATTGCATCTAATATAACTATATTTCCCCAATATTGACGTTTGCAGCAAAACAGCTCAATCTAAACCATCGCTTGCTATGGGAAACGCGTTATGCCGCAAATGCTAATTGCTAATTGGCTAAAAAACTATTGTAAAGCCGCGTTAATCGTTTCTGCGGGCATTGGCTTAACGGCATGCGCCGCAGCGGTCACTACTGCGGCGGGCATTGGCGGATCGCAAGCGCTTAGCCATACGGTTAATGGCATTACTTACCGCACATTTACCGCAACCGCGCCTGCTGTTAAAACCGCCGCAATTAACGCGCTTGGGCGGATGAAAATTAAAGTAGTTTCTGACGGAAAACCTGATAAAAACAACCTGTGCACTATCATGGCAAAAGCCAATGGCCGCAATATCGAGGTGCAAATTGAGCCGATTAGCGACAATACAACGCGTATGCGCGTGGTAGCGAAAAGTGGCGGCATATTTTACGACAGCGCAACGGCGGATGAAATTATCCAGCAGACCAAATTGCGGCTTAAACAAGTTTAAAATTTTTAAAATAAACTGCCCTACAAGCCAATATCCATGCGGATTACAGGGCATATTATTTCCAAGTTTTTACCATCGCAACTAATTGATTTAAACACGCGCCCCAGCCTTCCTCAAAACCCATTTTCGCGTGCCGTACTTTGCTAGCATTATCGCGATGCTGGGCAAGCGCGGCGTATTTTGTGCCGCTGCCGTGTTTTTCCAACATAATCGTCGCGGTAAACAAAAATTCCGCACATTCGTGGCCTGGCTGCGCTTCTGGCTCTGGCACAGGGCGAAAACCAGGTGCTAGCGCGTTTGTCCAAGTGAGGCGCGTATTTTCTACAATCTCTAAATAACAACCCATATTGGGAAATTTCTGTCCTTCTGGCGATTGCATCACCGTGTAAAACTTTCCTCCCGGGTGCAAATCCACCTCGCATTCCACCGCTTTCCATGGCAATGGGCAAAACCATGGCAACATGTGCTCGGGCACTGTCCACGCCTTCCAAACCAGCGCGGGCGGCACATCTACAATGCGCTCAAAATAAAGGTCAAGTTCGGGATTAATGTTTAATTTAGCCATTATTCAAAACCCTTAATTAAATTTGCAAGAAATAGCTAATCGTCTGGAAGCCGCTCCAACATTTCGATTGCTGCTTGTCGTTCGATTTCATTCATAAAAACCAATTCTTGCATAATACCTGATTCAGGATATTTCAATGCAAGTGCATCAAGTTGCCCTTGGTTGTCAATTGAAAGGTTGATTTTCATATACAGTCGGAAGTCAGATGCTTGCTGAATTAGGCAATAAATCGAAGTTTTTTAACGCATCGGGAATGATGCTTGTATTGGCTTGTTGTGACATTTTCTGAAGCTCCTTGGTAGTGAGACTTCAATATAAATCAATTCTTTAATGCTGTAGTTTCAGAAATGAAACCTAGCGGCGCTAAGGTTCAATTGACCACCTTTTGATAACCTTACCTACATATTGTGGTGATAAGCCAGTGCTTCGGCCAATGCGTTTCATTAATCCAGCTTTAGGTTTATCGTCATTGACCAATGCTTCCCAAACGCGAGCTTCTGTTTTAGCTTTGTCAGTAGCTTTTCTCGTGCGAGCAGCTTTAGATGTGGATAACCAAATCTTAGCTTTTGGTTGAATCTCCAAAATCATTGCCTTTGCTTCAACTGACTCGAGATCTGCCAGCAACCTTGAAATAAGCTCTCCTGCTTCCAGTTCTCGTTTGGTTAAATGCTCGACTTCTACTATAAGCTTATCGTTCAGATTTTTTAATGCTGTGCAATGAAGCAATAAATCATTAATTAATGAAATTGTTTGCTTTACCGTAGTAAGTTTGTTTTTCATGAATTACTGTCGGATGGTTTTTTATCCAACCCGCGTGGAATGCCCATGAACCCACGTAAAATCCAACCTACCGCCCAAGTAAATGCAAACAGCAATGCCAACCCTGCCAAAAGATTAATAGTTACTTCGCGGATTCCTTCCCAGCGTTTTGACCACCACCGAGCATCAATCTGTTTTCCATCAGCCTGTGGTATCACAAACGTATTGATTGTGCGCTCAGTGTATTCGGTGACTTCATGTGATGAGGGTTCACTGGCAAGATATTGTGATGTGTTTACATCAGGTGAGACAGTTAATTTAACAAAATAATTTATAACTTTTGCTTTTTCTGCTTCGGGCAATCCATTAAAATCTACATCTTGATTAGCAAGATGCTTAACAACTTTTTCCTTTTCTGCTTCAGGCAAGCCTAAAAAATCACTATTATTTTTAAGGTCTGAAAGCTTAATTTGCTTTTTTTGAATTTCAGGTTTTACGGTTGACTTATTTGGTTCGGTTGAGGCTTGGGCATTGGCACGCATTCTTTTTATCTCGCTCGCTAATGCCTGTGCATCATCCGTATGCCCTGCATCGTCTGCTTTAATAAATGCCTGTTCTAATTCTTGCAAATAGGAAGCTTGGCCATTGGGCGTAAATAATTCCTGCGCTCTTAGTATTACTTCTTCATCAGTAGCACCAACAGGCGCACGTAACTCACGCATTACACCAGATGGGTCTTTAACCTTATATATCTGGGTATCATTCGACTTTTTATAAACTATTAACCCTTGCCAGCCACCAGTTTTTTGCTTTTCAAAGCAAAAAATTAGGTCTACAACTTTTCCGCTGCTTGTCGAAACTGAATCACGACTTATGGTAAAAGCATCTTCGCAACTCTGATCTTCCGTTAAAAGAACAGGCGGAGCATCAGGCATTTTGACTGAATAATGAATTGGCACACCATACGGAGTGTCGGTAAACACATATATGCCATACCAAAGAATCCCACCCAGTGTTATCAACTTTACAATACGTCGAGCACCTTCAAAAATATTGATTGCCATTTTCATCCCTTATTTTTACATTAAGCCTTTTTTAAGTTGATTACTTTTGCACCTGCCTTGAGTTCATCTAGATAATCCGCCAATCGCTGCATCATGATTTTGCGTTGCTCTAAAAACTTGGTGCGGTTAATTGGTTATTTATCGCCATAGTGGTATCTGCACGCAATAATCTGTAGCTCGGCATTAGTAACTTGATATACCAACCGATTCACATCGTCGATGCGTCTTGAGTAATAACCTGTTAAGTCACCCCGCAACGGCTCGGGCTTACCGATACCCGCAAAAGGCTCGCGTGTGGCAGCATCTATAAGCGCATTAATGCGCTTGAGCGTTTTCTTATCTTGGCTTTGCCAATAGGTGTAATCTGCCCATGCGTTAGGCGTAAACACAACTAGCCTTGCCATTAGTCGCGGCTTAGCGCTCTAACACTGGCTTTACCCGCTTTTAATTGGGCGATTGATTCTAATAGGTTCGCGGCATTAGCTGGGCTTTGCAACAAGTGCAAAGTCTCCATGAGACTGTTGTAATGATCGAGCGACATTAACACTGCGTTACTTGCATCGCGACGATTGATAATGGTCACGTCAACATCATTGGTCACCGCATCTAATACCGATTTTAACGAGTTGCGCGCCTCTGAATAACTAATAACTTGCATGATAACCGCCTTTACTTGTTCAATATATAGCACAAGTGTAAGGCAAAACAATGCGCGTGTAAAGCATAATAATTAGTGGAGTAGGCGGGAATGCTCGGTTTTCGCGTTGCATCCGCGAAACCCTCGGCCTATAGGGTCGCGCACTTAATCAGCATTAAGTGGCTTGTTGCAGTTGTTGCACTTCTTGTTTGATTTTTTGGCTCAAGGTTTT
>JAYVRE010000084.1:0-2542 GCA_043776535.1 Methylotenera sp.
GAGCCTTTTGCAGGGCTAGACCCAATCTCTATGGGCGTAATTTGCGATTTGATTCGCACCTTGAATGATGCACTAGGCGCAACCTCCATTATTGTGACGCACGATGTGGAAGAAACCTTTAGCTTTGCCGATTATATTTATTTTGTGGCTAATGGCGTTGTGGCAGCCGAAGGCACGCCAGACGATTTGCGAAAATCTACCTTGCCGTTTGTACACCAATTTGTGTATGGCGAAAAAGATGGCCCAGTACCGTTTCATTACGCGGCGGGTGATTACAAGCAAGATTTGCTGGAGTTTGTAGAATGATTAAATCTAGCTTGCAGGTCAGCATAATACGCAGCTTGCGCAATATTGGTGGCCGCTTTACTGATCGTACTTGGCGGCTGGGTGCTGGTGCGCGGCTATTCTGGCTCACGCTGATTTCCTCTGGCGAAAGTTTCCGCAGGTTTCATCTCACCATTCGCGAAGTATATTTCACGGGCGTGATGTCGCTGCTGCTTATTATCGTTTCGGCTTTTTTTGTGGGTATGGTATTAGCCTTGCAAGGTTATAACACACTACAAAAATATGGCTCATCTGAGGCGATTGGCGTGCTTGTGGCGTTAGCGCTAGTGCGTGAGCTAGGTCCTGTAATCACCGCTTTGTTATTTGCAGGCAGGGCTGGTACAGCGATTACCGCAGAAATCGGCTTGATGAAAGCGACAGAACAATTATCGGCGATGGAAATGATGGCAGTGAACCCCATCGCTCGTGTGATTGCGCCACGCTTTTGGGCGGGTGTTATCGCTATGCCAATATTAGCAGCCTTGTTTTCAATGGTAGGCATTTTAGGTGGCTATTTAGTGGCGGTGCCCTTAATTGGCGTAGATGCAGGTGCCTTTTGGTCGCAAATGCAGGCCAATGTAGATTGGCGGCTTGATATTGTCAATGGCGTCATTAAAAGCGTGGTGTTTGGCGTGGCTTGCACCATGATTGCATTATTTGAAGGCTACGATGCGCCACCCACAGCAGAGGGCGTAAGCCGCGCTACGACAAGAACTGTAGTCACTTCATCACTTGTGGTATTGGGTTTGGATTTTGTATTAACCTCATTCATGATTACTTTATAACTAGGACTTTATTTAAAATTAATCTCAAAAGATTAGACTTATTATTTTAAATTAATCTTAAAAGATTAATTTTTGCAGGAGCAAACAATGGAAAGAACAACGATAGATTTATGGGTGGGTATTTTTGTTGCCTTAGGCGTGGCGGCCTTGCTAGGCTTGGCAATGAAGGTGGGCAACCTAACTACCAGCAATATTGCAGAAACCTATACGGTGACTGCTAACTTTGAAAATATTGGAGGCTTAAAACCGCGTGCGCCAGTGAAAAGTGCGGGTGTAGTGGTGGGGCGGGTTGCCGATATTCAGTTTGACCCTGCAACTTTCGAGGCAGTGGTCAGTCTCAACGTCGATAAACGTTATAATTTCCCCAAAGATACTTTTGCAAATATTTATACCGCAGGCTTGCTTGGCGAACAATATGTCAGCCTAGAAGCAGGTGGCGATGAAACCAATTTAGCAAATGGTGATAAAATTGCACAAACGCAAGATGCAGTGGTGCTAGAAAAAATGATTAGCCAATTTTTGTATAATAAAGCCTCTGAAACAGAAGAAAAAGTACCTGCCGCATCAACGCCATCTAAATCAACCAAAACAGAGGGCGATGCGTTAGGCTCAAACCCGCTGGATGAGACTGCCGAGTAAATAGCGCCATAGTTAAAATTTAAGCGTATTTGCAATAAAATAAGCAATAATTTAGAAATAAGGATTCAAAAATGTTTAAACAATTTTTTGTAGCAATGAGTATGTTGTGTTTTAGTGCCCTTGGCTTTGCAGTTGAAGGCCCAGATGAGCTAGTAAAAAGAACAGCGGAAGATGTTTTAGCTACCGTGAAAAGCGATGCCGATATTCAAGCGGGCGACCAAGGAAAAATATTTGCCTTAGCCGAAGAAAAAATCGTACCGAACTTTAATTTTGATAAAGTTTCGCGCATGGTGTTAGGCAAAAACTGGACGAAAGCGACGCCAGAGCAAAAAACAGCTTTTCAAGCGGAGTTTCGATCATTGCTAATACGCACTTATGCAACCGCGCTTTCTAAGTATAGAAATCAAGTCATCGAATATAAGCCGTTTCGTAAGGCGAGTGAGTCAAATGTGGCCTCTGTCAAAACACTTATAGTACAGCCTGGTGGTCAGCCAATTGCTGTGGATTACACGCTTGAAAAGCAAGCAGATGCATGGAAAGTGTACGATATTGTGATTGAGGGTGTGAGCTTGGTCACCAATTATAGGAGCCAATTCGCACAGGAAATCCGCACCAACGGTTTGGACAGTTTGATTAAAAAATTAGCCGATAAAAACAGAGTTGCGCAGAGCAAACTAGCTAAACCTAAGACTGCGCAAGACAGCGCGGCTTCAAATCAAACTAATTAATGGCGCAACCTGTTTTGGCACAAATAGCACAAATAGATAATCGGTGGGACATCAGTGGCGATGTGG
>JAYVRE010000085.1:0-2529 GCA_043776535.1 Methylotenera sp.
AAAAGGCCATAGCAACCCTGCTGTTGCAAAACTACTTGGCGATATTAAAGCTGATGTAGAAACGGGCAGCAGCTTAAGCGCCTCATTCCGTAAATATCCACTTTATTTCGATGCCTTGTTTTGTAACTTAGTAGGTGCTGGTGAACAAGCTGGTATTTTAGATACTTTATTAGATCGTCTAGCCACCTACAAAGAAAAAATTATGGCAATCAAGAGTAAAATCAAGTCAGCCCTGTTTTACCCAATCTCCATTATTGTGGTGGCCTTTGTTATTGTTGCGGTGATTATGATTTTTGTAATTCCCGCGTTTAAAGAATTATTTGACGGCTTTGGTGCCGAATTACCAGCGCCGACATTAATCGTAATGGCAATGTCAGAGTTTTTTGTCAATTGGTGGTGGGCCATATTTGGCTCAATTGGTGGCGGTTTATGGTTTTTCTTCTACACCTGGAAGCGCTCTGAAAAAATGCAATCCACCATGGATAGGCTAGTTCTTAAACTGCCTATTTTTGGTGCCATTATTAGAAAAGCCACCATTGCGAGATTTGCGCGCACGCTTTCTACTATGTTTTCTGCGGGCGTTCCACTTGTTGAAGCCCTAGATTCCGTCGCTGGCGCTTCTGGCAACCGTGTTTATTACGATGCCACCAAGAGAATTCAAAGTGAAATCAGTACAGGCACCAGCTTGACTGTAGCCATGCAAAATGCCGAGGTTTTTCCCAATATGGTGCTACAAATGACGGCTATTGGTGAAGAATCAGGTGCTCTCGATTCGATGTTAAGTAAAGTAGCTGATTTTTATGAGGGCGAGGTGGACGATGCAGTTGATGCATTAGCCAGCTTAATGGAACCAATAATTATGGTAGTGCTAGGTGTGCTTATTGGCGGCCTAGTGATTGCCATGTACCTGCCTATTTTCAAAATGGGTCAAGTGGTTTAGAAACAAAGCTATAAAAACTATATGTGTCAAAAAATTAAAGCTCCTTATGGAGCTTTAATTTTTAAATGCTAATATTAATAGCTTTAAAACTATTTCTTTACAGCCGCCTGCATAGACTTCTCAATTTCTTTATAAGGTTGCGCACCTAGCATACGTTTACCATCCGCAAAAATAAGCGTTGGTGTGCTAGTCACGCCCATTTTACGGGCTAATTCGCCCACACGTTCTAGCGGCACTTCGCAAGTGCCTGTATTGGATGGTAATTTGTTATTAAAATTCCAATCATTCCACGCTTTAGCACGGTTATTAGCGCACCAGATGAGTTTAGATTTATTGGCGGCATCAGGATGCAATGATTCTATTGGGTACAAAAACGTATAAATCGTCACATCGGTAATATTCGTCAGCTCATTTTGCTCTAAACGTTTGCAATACGGACAATCCACATCTGAAAATACCACCAATTTGCGGCTACCGTTACCTTTTACCACTTTAATAGCCTGATCTAAAGGCAGGCTATTGAAATCAACTTTGGTTAATTCTTCCATGCGTTCGCCCGTAATGTCTTTTTTAGTTTTTGGGTCAACTAGACGACCTTCAGCGATTAAAAATGTCAGTTTTTCATCGGTGTAAATGATCTGTCCGCCCATAAATACTTCGTATAAACCTGTATATGGCGTTTTTACAACGCTTTCAATTTTAAACTTTGGATAAGCAGCCTCTAATGCTTTTTTAAGGCTGGCTTCATCGGCAAGCGCGAGTTGGCTTAGCGCTAACAAAGAAAATACTGCTAATTGTTTTAAATTTAATTTCCTGGGTTTATATTTCATGGTGACTTTCTATGTTGGCAACTCACGCCGCCACTTGTTGTATTAATAATTTTTTGATTGCTGCTTGCTTATTAAGTTGCTGCAAACCCCTAATGGTTACTTTTTTTACCAGCGCTTTATCGCTGGCAAATAAGGCATCCAAGCCAGTAGTTAAGGTGGTCATTGTAGCAATATCTGCGGCTCTAGCTCGCTCATATTGGCGTAACAAACTAAAATCACCTACATCCTGACATTTAGTCGTCAATTCGTCCAGTTTCATTACATCTCTAAAGCCTAAATTCACCCCTTGCCCCGCCATTGGGTGAATTTGGTGCGCGGCATCTCCCACTAAAACCATTCTATCAGCGATTAATTTTGTCGCGGTTTGTTGATTTAACTCAAAACTTAGGGTTTTACCTACAGGCTTTAAACCACCCAATGCGCCTTGCGCTTGCTCGCACACGCTTTGAGCCAGTTCATCTGCACTTAACAATAACAGTTGAGCCGCCTTATGCGTTGACACCGACCACACCATCGACACGTGTTGGCTTGGCAGCGGCAGCAAAGCCAAGGTGTCGTGCGGCGCAAACCATTGCCGTGCAATGTTGCCGTGATTTTTCTCTGCCAAAAAATTCGCCACAAGCGCGGTTTGATGAAAATATTTTCGTTTTATAGCAATGCCCGCTTGTTGTCGAAGCCATGAATTCACGCCATCTGCGGCGACAATCAGCTTGGCAGTAATGGCAATACCGCCCTGCAAGCCAAGCTGGGCATCATGCG
>JAYVRE010000086.1:0-2520 GCA_043776535.1 Methylotenera sp.
GCCAGCCAACAGCAACAGCGCTGAGAAAATTTGTGGTACTGCAGATTCAAGCACATTGGCTGCAACGTTAACTAACCGTCTTTGACGTAAACGTAACTCATAAGCAACCAACATAAAAGCTGAAATGAGGAGCGGCACAAAGTAATAAATCACACGATAAATAATGAGCGAAGCCAAAATATGCGGTGCAGGATATTGGCTGGAAGCTAGGAACAAAAAGCTGCCTTCAAAAACACCTATTCCGCCTGGTACTTGGCTGATAAGTCCAGATAGCTGTGCAAAAATATACAGCACCAAAAAATCGCCAAACGGCATACCGATGAAATGGAATAATGGTAGATACAATACTAATGATGCAAGTAATAAATCCAGCAAAGCAACCAATAATTGACGCAAGGCAAGCGATGGATTAGGAATCTCTAGGCTGAAATTTTTGATAGTCAAAGGTTTGCGGTGAACTAGAACTAGCCACCACCAAGCACTAATTAAAATAGCGCTTAGTATAATGGCCGCCTGCATAGAGATTAGCGGCAGCTTGTGGGTGATGAGCGTATGGTCTGGAGAGAACGCGTAGCCAACCAATACCAGCGTTAATGCGCCTAACATATAAGTGACTGCACAAAACATCACTACTTTGGCAATTGAAACCCCTGAAACACCCCAGCTAGAGTACAAGCGATAGCGCATGGAGCCACCAGACAGCCAAGCATGGCCAACATTATTGCTCATGCTATAGCTTAAAAATGAGGTGAACAAAACGCGAGAGTAAGGCAGCTTCTCACCTGCGTATTCTAGCGCCAGAGTGTCATAAAAACTTAAGACCACATATGCCAGTAGCGTGATGATGCAACACGCGATTAAAAGTAAAATGGGGAAGCTTTGCAGTGCTTGTCGAATATCATGCCAACGGTACACTTCGATTTCATGGTGTACAACAAAAATAGCCACAACGAACAACAGTAAGCTAATAATGGGTGTTAATTGATGTAGTTTGTTTTTAATGTCTATCATTGACTTTGCATAAGTATCTGAAAATTATCATCATATTAACATTGCCAACTGAATAAGCTTCAATAAACTCAACCACAACTTTTTTATGCTTTAGGTATAACGCTTATCACGCCATTATTTTCAAGAATCGCTGTATGAACATTTTTAATACTATCGCAACCAGACTCACGCAAAGCGGCATCGAGCTCGTGGTGGGTAAGTTGACATTTTGCCATGACATCTTCAAACAACTTGCCATTGTGTATGATGATTTGTGGACGCCCTTCTATAAGCGCTTCTAATTTTTTGCTTTTGTATGTAGTGTAGCCAACCACAAAATTAATACCAACCAACACAGTTGCAATTAACAACCCACCCACCAGTGAATTATCGCCACCACTCATAGAATTTTGCACCGCGTTCGATAAAATCAGCAATAGCACTAAATCAAACGGTGCCATTTGCCCAATTTGACGTTTGCCAGAAATGCGTAAAATAAGGATTAAAAATCCATACACCGCAATACTACGGATGACTAATTCCCACCACGGCACATCCATATGAAACATCATCAACTCCTATTTAAATATGCAATAAAGCTAATATTGCAAAGACGAGGCCACCACCAGCCATAGCGATAACGCCAAAAGACAGCGTTTTCTTCCTTGTTAATAAAGTAATTGCTGCCATTGAAATAGAAATTTGTATCAAAGTCATAGCAAGCGCCCAGCGATGATGTACATGCATGACGGCTTCAGATTTAGTATCAAAAGCTTTAGATTCAGCCTCTAAAGCTGAGGCTTGTTTTTCAATGTCTTTCTTTTCATGGCTATATTTTCCTATCGATTTTGTATATTTATCGTGATCCGCATTGGGTAATATTAAGGCAATCTCAGCTAGGTTTTGCTTACCGCTTTTAGCCTCATAAAAGTTCCATTGGTCAGCCGCCTCGATTCTTTTAATCGCTGCATCATTTTTAAACATGGCGGCTTCATTTTGCGTAGAGCCTGCCTGGTAACTAAAAAGTGCACCCAAAGTTGCTAAAACAGCTGTTGCAACAGCTATTTTGCTTGAAAATGAGTCCCATTCACTAGCTTCGTCTTCTAATACGCCTTCGTGAGGGCCGCGAACTTCAAACTCTTCTTCAGACATATTGCCCCAATAAAAATGTTAAATTGATTAGAATATTAATAATTAACCACTTACGTTTTTATGTCTAACTCTTGGATAAGTGATACTGAATATTGCAGTGCCAAGCTGTCACTATAATGATCCAAACTTACACAAATCTGACAAAATTTGATTTGCGCTTTACTATAACAAAACCCTTTAGAGGCTAATTAAGCGGATGCGAGAGATATGGAAATTGCAAGACCGCGGTAAAATGTTTGCCGTGCCTGGTGATAAATTGTACGAAGGCATGGTCATCGGCATTCACAGTCGCGATAATGATTTGATTGTTAACCCGATTAAAGGTAAGCAACTGACCAACGTGCGTTCATCTGGTACCGATGAAGCGGTGCGCTTAAT
>JAYVRE010000087.1:0-2518 GCA_043776535.1 Methylotenera sp.
AACACTGCGCCAATTAAAATCCATAACGTACCAGGTAAATAGCCAAATTGCGCCGCCAGTGTTGGCCCAACCAATGGGCCAGGTCCTGCGATAGCGGCAAAATGATGGCCGAATACGACCCATTTATTGGTCGGTACAAAATCGCGGCCATTGTCTAAGCGTTCAGCTGGGGTCGCACGTGTTTCATCTATCACCAATACCGTTGTAACTATCCAAGCAGCATAAAAACGGTAGGCAATTGCGTAGATACAGGCAGCAGCAATGATAAACCACATTGCGCTAATACTTTCGCCGCGATTCAGTGCAATCGCACATACCGCAGAAACGCCAAGCGCAACTACAGCCACCCAGATAATTGTTTTAATATTTTTATGCATGGTGCTACCTAAATTATGTTGTTGCTTAAGTAAACTGCTCACTAATAGTTGAAGTATACCTCGTAGTCATTGTGAGCCAGAAATTGACTTCCCCTCAAAAGTCAGCAATCTGGCATCAAGCGTAATGAACCTAACATATTAGTAATTGCCAATGCTACTATCAATATTCTATTAAATTAACAGCTCAATATGCAATCAGCCACTCAAACTGCCATTCAAATAGCTAGCAAATCCTCTACTAAAAAGCTTTATTCACTAGCAAGTTTGTGGCCATTTTTACGTCCCTATCGTTCACGGGTGTGGCTGGCGTTTATCTTGTTATGCCTTGGTTCTGCGACGCTATTATTAGTACCACTCGCCTTTCGTGATTTAATCGACTTCGGCTTTATCGGCAAAGCATCGGCTAAATCACATAATGGCCTCATTGGCGCATTAAGTTTAAATGGACATTTTTTGGTGATGTTCGCACTGGCGGCATTTTGGGCGCTGATGATAGCTAGCCGCTACTACACGATATCGTGGGTCGGTGAGCGCACCACGGCAGATTTGCGCAGCGCAGTGTATGCCAGGGTCATGACGCAATCGCCACAATTTTTTGAAACCACACAAACTGGTGAAGTTTTATCACGTTTAACTGGCGATACAACGCTGATTCAAACTGTAGTAGGCAGCTCAATTTCTATGGGTTTGCGCAGTTTATTTCAGTTTGTGGGCGGCATGGTAATGCTAGCCGTGACAAATCTTTATCTATTTTCACTCAATATCGGGCTCATGTTGTTGCTGATATTACCTATCATCATCATTGGTCGCTCAGTTAAAAAACTATCGCGTGAATCGCAAGACCGCATCGCCGATAGCTCAGCCATGGCAGGCGAAATTCTCAATGCCATGCCCACTGTGCAATCTTATACGCAAGAACATCGCGAAATTGCACGTTTTAGCAAAAGCGCTGATATCAGCTTTACCACTGCACTTAAGCGTGTAAAAGTACGCGCCATGCTGACTATGTTGATGGTAACGGCAATATTAGGCACCATTATTTTTGTATTATGGATAGGTGCACGCCAAGTGGCTGCTGGCAGCATGACTGGTGGTGAGTTAGCCTCTTTTGTTTTGTACGCAATGATGGTAGCAGGCGCTGTTGGAACTATGGCAGAAGTATGGGGTGACGTTATGCGTGCAGCTGGTGCAACTGAGCGATTATTAGAGCTTTTGCATGCTGATGCCGCCATTAAAGAGCCCATCAATGGGCAAATCCTTAGCAACCCGACACTAGCTACCATTGCATTCAAGAATGTAACATTCCATTACCCCTCAAGACCACAAATTGCGGCATTAAATGATGTGTCGCTAAATATTGCGGCAGGTGAAACCATCGCTTTAGTCGGCCCGTCTGGTGCAGGTAAAACCACCATGTTTCAATGCTTACTAAGATTTTACGAATTAACGTCTGGCCTTATCAGCATCAACGGCCAAGATATCGGCACATTAAGCTTACACAATCTGCGCGGCCACATCGCCATCGTCCCGCAAGATGCCGTGATATTCTCGGACAATGCATTGGAGAACATTCGCTACGGGAAACCTGAAGCTACAGATGATGAAGTGATTGCCGCAGCTAAAGCGGCGCAAGTAGATGAGTTTATTCACAAACTACCTGATGGTTACCAGACTTTTCTAGGTGAGCGTGGCACGCGATTATCTGGCGGACAACGTCAGCGCATTGCCATAGCACGTGCCATATTGAAAGATGCGCCAATACTATTACTTGACGAAGCAACGAGTGCTTTAGATGCCGAATCTGAAATATTAGTACAACAAGGCTTAAATGCCGCTATGCAGGGCCGTACCACGTTGATTATTGCACATCGCCTGAGCACCGTACAAAAAGCCAATAGAATTATCGTGATGGAAAATGGCAGTATTGTTGAAATTGGCAGCCCTACAGAGTTACGAGAACAAGGCGGCTTATATGCCCGTTTAGCGGCACTACAACTGGCTTAATAAAGAAAGTTACTGCTAAACTAAGCTGATGATTTAGAAATTTATTAGCCCAATACTTTGGGTTTTAATCAAGCAATAAAATTTGGCGCCTAGTTCAATTTTCATATCAACCACGGCTTTAGCAGTCACTTCGGCAA
>JAYVRE010000088.1:0-2508 GCA_043776535.1 Methylotenera sp.
TCTGTTTTAGGGGATATTTTTATGCAAGCTCAAATCGATGTTTTTATGGCCTCATTGAATCAATTTTGGCTACAAATGGTCAATTTTGTGCCTAAATTATTAGCGGTGGTGGTCATTTTATTTGTGGGTTGGCTGGTTGCCAAACTGGTCAGATCTGCCGTAAAACGCCTGCTAACGTTCACTCACTTTGATAAATTCGCACAAAAATCTGGCCTAGAAGCGTTTATGAATAGCGGTAATTATAATTTAACTTTAAGTGGCATTATTAGCCAAGTCATCTATTGGCTGGTGATTTTGTTATTTGTAATTACGGGCGCTAACGCGCTAGGCTTAACTGAAGTGGCGGTGTTACTGCATCAACTAGCAAGCTATTTACCACGCATTATTGTGGCGATTTTAGTGGTTATATTTGGTACTTTGTTAGCGCGTTTTGTAAATCGCTTAGTGTTTGCCTGGCTTTATAGCATTAAATTTCCACATGCTTTAAGTGTGAGCACCTCGGCAGAATATGGCATACAAATATTTTCTGTGTTTGTGGCGCTAGAGCAGCTGGGTATTGGGATGCAGCTTATTTATTCATTATTTGTAATTGTGTTTGGCGCGTTCTTTTTGGCGCTGGCAATTGCCTTTGGTTTGGGCGGCAAAGATTGGGCGGCTAAAGTGATTGAGGATATTGATAGGAATAAAAACAAGTGAAAACTTACACTAAGCCGTGCGCACTAAATGTTGCTGACGGCGACTAATGGCAATGCTTTCGGGGATACCATTTAAAATAGCAACCCATTGCTGTTCGTCATCTTCATTTTTGCGTTTTTCGTAACCTGTGATAAATAGCGGGGCGACTAAACAGTTTCGATGCAAACGGATAAATCGCTCAGCAAATTCCGCTTCGAGATTGGTGAGCGATTCTTCAATTAAGTATTCACGCTCAACGGTGCGCACGGTAATATATTTTAGCTCGGCACGCAGATAAATAATCGTTTCAATCGGCACCAATAACACGCGGCCACGCTCGTGAATACTCAAGTGGCTGCGTATTTTTTGTAGTGGCTTTAGCGCCTCAATCTGCTTTGGTTTAAGCGCTTGAGCCTTATTGATTGCGGCTTGCAGGCGCTCTAGCCGAATCGGTTTTAGCAAGTAATCTATCGCGTTTAAATCGAAAGCTTTAATCGCATAAGCATCAAAAGCCGTGGTAAAAATGATATGCGGCGCAGGCTCGAGCTTTTGCGCGTGCTGCGCAGCTTCAATGCCATCCATTAGTGGCATACGAATATCCAGTAACATTAAGTCTGGCTTGGTATGCAATGCTAAATCAATCGCTTCTTTGCCATTTTTGGCTTCGGCCACCACCGCCACATTTTCAATATCCGCCAATAAATCGCGCAGCCTATTTCTGGCGGGCGTTTCGTCATCGGCAATTAAAATATTGAGTATGGTCATGCTTTAGCTTCCAAAAGGGATGCGGATATGCACTTCATAGCGATTACTTTTAACATTGGTTTTAATCGAGCTTTCTAGATCAAAATGCAGTTTTAAACGCTCTTTGATGTTTTTTAGCGCCATTTTATTGCCTGCATGGCGATCATTTTCGGGCGCATACGGGTTGTTGATAATAATGCTCAGCTCCTTATGCTTGGTGTAGATTTTAACAATAATTTCGCCGCCTTCGGGCAACGGTTCAATACCGTGATACACCGCGTTTTCCAACAAAGGTTGCAAAATAAGGGGTGGAATCATCGCATCAGATGGCATATCATCTATTTGCCAAGTGATTCTTAGGCGATCTTCTAAACGTAATTTTTCTAAATCTAAATACTGATGACACAGGCTAAGTTCTTGCGCCAGCGGCACTAAATCACGATTTTCACTCATTAACACGCGAAATAAATCTGCCATATCTTCTAAGGCGGTTTCGGCGCGGGCGGGCTGGCTGCGAATAAGCGAGAGCACAGCATTAATGCTATTGAATAAAAAGTGTGGGCGAATACGTGCTTGCAAAGCCTGCAAACGCGCCTCGGCAACGGCAGGAGAATAGGCACGTTCTTGCAAGTAAAAATAATACAGCACAATACTAGTGACCATGGCGGTGAGCAAGCAAGCGCGGTATGCTTCGCTATTTGCATTAAAGACAAAAAAGTGATTGATAAACATATAAATAAGACGGGTGAAAGCAACTTCCAGCAAAATAATGGCCGCAATGCCTTGCCAGTATTTAAGTTTATTTAGCAAAGGGTAAAGTGAGTATAGCCCCAGCATGCTGAGTAGCAAAATAGGCTGTACCAGTGCTGATAGTTGCGCCAATAAAGGCAAAAATTCGCTTAAGTGTTGGCTCAACAAAATGGCAGCCATCACCGCCAATAGGTTCACAACGAGCAAAATTCGTAAGTGAATGCCAAGATTATGTAGATTTGGTAAGCGACTATTTTTGCGCACAGCGTATTCTTAGTTATAATATTGCGATAAGTATATTATTATTAAAGTAATTTTTACAATTAAACTGGCTAATTT